>NZ_JBHJWQ010000013.1:0-198172 GCF_042266885.1 Streptomyces sp. NPDC056061
AGCGCCGATGGTACTGCAGGGGGGACCCTGTGGGAGAGTAGGTCGCCGCCGGACTCCTTTTGTGGGAAGCCCCGTGCCCTTGTGGCACGGGGCTTTTCCGCGTTTCAGGGGCTGATATGCGTGGCACCCTGCCGTGTCCGTCTCGTTCGGTTCCTCGCTCCGTTACTTGCGTATGGCCGGCCAGCGGGCGGTGGGAGCCGGAGAGTGAGGAGCGGAGCCGGCTTCGGGACCGGTGAAAACCCATCAAAGGCTCTGGCGGTCAGTGGTTTTGAGTATCCCCGACTTCAGGGTATGCTTTAGCTCGTTGCCACAGCGCAGCAGGCCCCAATAGCTCAGTCGGTAGAGCGTCTCCATGGTAAGGAGAAGGTCTGCGGTTCGATTCCGCATTGGGGCTCAGAAGAAGCAAAAGGCCCTCACCAATCGGTGAGGGCCTTTTGCATGCTCAGGGGTTGGTGACCCGAGCCCGGTCATGCGCTGGTTTGTGGAAAAGGTCGCCGGCCGGGTCCAACGCTGCCGGGTCGCTATGGCCGTGGAGTTCTCGGCTCGGCGGGACGACCACAGCCCTGGCCCGTGACACCAGGATGCGCAGGGCCATCCGGTCTTCCGAGGGGGCCACGGGCCGGAGTTCCGGCCGTGCAGGAGCGCTCAGGCGGCCGGTGGTTCGGGCACGCGCATGGCGAGGATGGCCATGTCGTCCGAGGCGGGCTCGGCGGCGAAGCGCTCGACCGCCCGCAGGATGCGGGAGGCCACCGCACCGGCCGTCAGACCGGTGCAGGTCGCCAGGACATCGGCCAAGCCGTCGTCGCCGAGCATGCGGGTGCCCTCGCGGCGCTCCGTCACGCCGTCGGTCACGCACAGCAGGACGTCGCCCGGGGCGAGGGTCACCGCCTGCTCGTACAGATCGAGGTCCTCCATCACGCCCAGCAGGGGCTGCGGTTCGGCCGCGGCCTCGACCGAGCCGTCCTGACGCAGGCGCAACGGCAGGGGGTGGCCCGCGCAGACCACCTTCAGGAGGGCGCTGCCGTCCTCCTGGGGCCACAGCTCTCCGTACAGGAGCGTGAGGAAGCGGCTGCGGGTTCCCTCGTCCAGGATTGCCGCGTTGAGGCGTTCCAGCACCGCCGGGCCGCCGAAGCCCTCACGGGCGAGGAGGCGCAGGGCGTGGCGGGCCAGGCCGGTGACCGCTGCCGCCTCCGGACCCGTACCGCATACGTCGCCGATGGCGAAGCCGTAGGCGCCGTCGCGGATCGGGAAGACGTCGTAGAAGTCGCCGCCGACCTCGTTGCCCTCGCCCGCGGCGCGGTAGATGACCTCGATCTCGACATTGGGTACCTCGGGCAGCCCCGGCGGCAGCAGGCTGCGCTGGAGGGACTGACTGATCGCCATGCGTTCCGAGTACAGGCGGGCGTTGTCCAGCGCCAGGGCGGCACGACGGGAAAGGTCTTCGGCCAGTTCCAGGATCTCCTGGCGGAAATGATCGTCCGACGGTTTGCCGAGCGTGAGCATGCCGATGACGCGGTTCCGGGCGACGAGCGGCAGGACCACCGTCTCGCCGCCCACGGCGGCCGCAGTGGCGAGCGTCGTACCGATGCCGGGGCCCGGCCCGCCCGGTTCGCCGAACCCGAGCGTGCGCATCGAGGTGCGCAGAGCCGCCTGATGCGCCGCCTCGGAAGGGGCGGCCCAGACGCGGGCGCCGGGAGTCGGCACCGGATCCGGGGGAGCGATTCTGGAGAGCAGTGCCTTGAGCCCGTCGATGCGTTCCTCGTCCTCGTGGAGCACATAGGAGAGGTCCGGCTCCGAGGACTGGTCGGCGATCGTGTAGACGGCGCACCAGGTGGCCAGGGTGGGGACCGTCATCTGCGCCATCAGCGCGAGGGTCTGGTCCCGGTCCAGCGTGCCCGCGAGCAGATCGGAGGCCTCGACGAGGAACGAGAGGGAGCCGCGGCGCAGGCGTTCCAGCTCGCCCAGCCGGGCCGACTCGACGGCCAGCGCAATGCGGTCCGCGGCGAACTGGAGGCGCAGCGCCTCCTCGTTGGAGTACCGGCCCGGGGCCTCCGCGGCGACGCCCAGCGAGCCGGTGAGCCGGCCCTCGACCTTCAGCGGCACGGTGACGACCGAGCGCATGCCCGTGCCGCCCAGCAGGGGAACGGCACCGGGCATGCTGTCGAGGTCCTCGTGGACGGCGGGCATCCGGGCGGAACCGTAACGTCCCGTCCCGGCCTCCACCGGCACCCGGGCGAAACGCTGCCGGGCGGAGGGCAGCCCGGTCGTGGCCCGCACCTCCAACTCCGTCTCGTCGTCCGTGGCGAGCAGCAGGAAGGCGGAATCCGCGTCGAGCATGTCGCGCGCCCGCTCGACCGTGCGCTGGAGCAGGCCGTCGAGGTCGTCGGGGGCGGGCGAGCCGATGAAGATCTCGAACGGGTCCGCCTTGCGGCTCTCGGTGTTCGTGTCGGAGACCGGGGCGCGCGGTGGGGACTGGAGGACGGCGCGCTCGTAGTCGCGGACGAGCAGACAGACCGTGGACGGCTCGCCGTGCGGGTCACGGATCCGCAGGTGCGAGGCGTAGACGGGGATGGTGCGGCCGTCGGCGCCGCGGATCCCGTAACTGCCCTCCCAGCGCGAGAGCCGCAGGGCCTCGGCGATGCCGGTGTTGGTGCCCGGTGTCTGCGGCCAGGCGGCGAAGTCGGTGAGCTGTTTCCCGATGATCTGGTCCGCGGCGTGGCCGAAGAGGAACGCGGCGTCCTCGTTCCAGGCGGCCACGGAACCGTTGCTGCCGATCTGGACGACCGCCACGCGCACGCGTTCGTCCGCGACCGGCAGCAGGCCGACCGGGAGCTGCGGGCCCGCGGAACGGATGCCGACCGGGCGCTCGGGCAGATCGAGCTGGAACCAGACGTGCTTGTGGGTGGGCGAGTACTCGACGCCCCACCGGGAGGCGAGCGCCGCGCAGAGCATCAGTCCGCGGCCGTTCTCGCGGTCCGGGGAGACGAAATCCGGCCCCGGGTGCTGGAGCGGGACCTCACGCTCCGGATAATGGTCGGCGACCTCGATCCGGACACCGTCCTCCGTGCGCAGGCACAGGACGTCCGCGGCGGTACCGGCGTGCACCACGGCGTTCGTCACGAGCTCGCTGGTGAGGACGACGGCGTCGTCGACCACATCCGTGTACCCCCAGCCCTGGAGGGTGTCCCGGACGAAGGCGCGTGCGGTCGCCACTGAGCGGCTGACCGGTTCGAAGGTGGCAGCCGCGCGCGCGGTGATCACAGCACTCCCCATGTGGTGTCTCGTCGCTTCCCCGAGTCCTGTGCCCGTTTCTCGCCGCTTCGATTCGCTCTGCCAGGCTAGACGCTCGCTCCCGGTGCCGGGTACACGAGGGCCGACTTCGCGCAGGATCGGCCAGGAACGGGCAGGCGGACGGACAAGTGTGGGCTTCGCGACGGCGCGATCCGCGCCAACCGTCGCAGGCCGCACGCCGATCGGTCCGGGCCTGGTACGTTTCAACGATTTGACGTCCGCATGGTCACCCGTCGACGGTGGGCTGTGGCGGTGAGCCAATGAGTATCTGGGCAAGCTCCCGGATAGGACCCGAGCGATACGGTCAACCCCTGCGGGAGGGACACGGTGGAGTCTGGCGTGGCGGCGCGGGGATCAGGTACGCGCACAAAAGGCGGACAGTCCGTGAAGAAGCAGCGCAATGGAACCATCGACGTCGACGCGGCGGCGCTCAACAGACTGCTGGCGGGACTCGTGGCGATGCGCGACGGGAACTTCCGCAGGCGCCTGACCGTCTCGGGCGACGGAGTGATGGCGGAGATCGCGGCGGTGTTCAACGAGGTCGCGGACCGCAACCTGCACCTCACCGGGGAGCTGGCCCGGGTGCGGCGCGTGGTCGGACGCGAGGGCAAACTCACCGAGCGACTGGAGACGGGCGCCTGCGAGGGGTCCTGGGCCGCCGCCATCGATGCCTCCAACGAACTTGTCGACGACCTGGCGCGCCCGGTCTCGGAGGTCGGACGGGTGCTGTCGGCGGTGGCCGACGGCGACCTCGAACAGCGCATGGAACTGCGGTCGCACACGGCCGAGGGGACGGAACGGCCGTTGCGCGGCGAGTTCCTCAAGGTCGCCCGCACGGTCAACAATCTGGTCGATCAGCTGTCGGCGTTCACGGAGCAGGTGACCAGGGTCGCCGTCGAGGTGGGGACCGAGGGCAAGCTCGGCGGCCAGGCCCAGGTGCGCGGGATGTCCGGGTCGTGGAAGGACCTCACGGACTCCGTGAACACCATGGCGTACCGGCTGACGGCCCAGGTGCGGGACATCGCGCTGGTCACGACGGCGGTGGCCAAGGGCGACCTGTCGCGGAAGGTCACCGTGCACGTGGCCGGCGAGATGCTCCAGCTGAAGAACACCGTGAACACGATGGTCGACCAGCTCTCCTCGTTCTCCTCCGAGGTGACCCGGGTGGCCCGTGAGGTGGGCACCGAGGGCGAGCTGGGCGGGCAGGCGCAGGTGCCCGGGGTGGCAGGGGTCTGGAAGGACCTCACGGACTCCGTCAACACGATGGCCGGGAACCTCACCTCGCAGGTGCGCGGCATCGCCGAGGTGACCACGGCCGTCGCCAACGGCGACCTGTCGCAGAAGGTCACGGTGAGCGCGCGCGGCGAGGTCGCCCAGCTGGCCGAGACGATCAACCAGATGACCGAGACGCTGCGCACCTTCGCGGACGAGGTGACGCGGGTGGCGAGCGAGGTCGGCGGCGAGGGGCTGCTGGGCGGCCAGGCGCAGGTGCCGGGGGCCGCCGGTACCTGGAAGGACCTCACCGATTCGGTGAACACGGTCTTCCGGAACCTGACGACGCAGGTGCGGGACATCGCGCAGGTCACCACGGCGGTGGCCAGCGGTGACATGACGCAGAAGGTCACGGTCGACGTGGCCGGCGAGATGCTGGAGCTGAAGAACGCCGTCAACACGATGGTGGACCAGCTCCAGTCCTTCGGTTCGGAAGTGACGCGGGTGGCCCGTGAGGTCGGCGTCGAGGGCCGTCTCGGCGGCCAGGCCGAGGTACCGGGCGCGGCAGGGACCTGGAAGGACCTCACCGATTCGGTGAACACGGCGTTCCGGAACCTGACGGGCCAGGTGCGCGACATCGCGCAGGTGACGACCGCGGTGGCCAACGGCGACCTGTCGCAGAAGGTCACGGTCGACGTCGCGGGCGAGATGCTGGAGCTGAAGAACACCGTCAACACGATGGTCGCGCAGCTCTCGAACTTCGCCGACCAGGTGACGCGGATGGCGCGGGACGTGGGCACGGAGGGCCGCCTCGGCGGTCAGGCGCGGGTCGACGGCGTCTCCGGCACCTGGAAGGAGCTCACCGACTCCGTCAACTTCATGGCCGGGAACCTGACGTCCCAGGTGCGCCAGATCGCGCAGGTGACCACGGCGGTCGCGCGGGGCGACCTGTCGCAGAAGATCGACGTGGACGCGCGCGGCGAGATCCTGGAGCTCAAGAACACCATCAACACGATGGTCGACCAGCTCTCCGCCTTCGCGGACCAGGTGACGCGGGTGGCCCGCGAGGTGGGCACCGACGGGCGGCTCGGCGGCCAGGCGCAGGTGCCCGGGGTGGCCGGTGTCTGGCGGGACCTCACCGACTCGGTGAACGGCATGGCCGGCAACCTCACCGATCAGGTGCGCAGCATCGCCCAGGTCGCCACGGCGGTCGCGCGCGGTGACCTGTCGCAGAAGATCGACGTGGACGCCCGGGGCGAGATCCTGGAGCTCAAGAATGTGCTGAACACGATGGTGGACCAGCTCTCGAACTTCGCCGAGCAGGTGACCAGAGTCGCCCGCGAGGTGGGCACGGAGGGCATGCTGGGCGGCCAGGCCGAGGTGCAGGGCGTGTCCGGCACCTGGAAGGACCTCACCCAGTCCGTCAACGGCATGGCGAACAACCTGACGCTTCAGGTCCGCAACATCGCCGAGGTCACCACCGCGGTCGCCAAGGGCGACCTCTCCAAGAAGATCACGGTCGACGCCAAGGGCGAGATCCTTGAACTGGTCACGACCGTCAACACCATGGTCGACCAGCTGCTCAACTTCGCCGACGAGGTGACGCGCGTCGCCCGCGAGGTGGGGACCGAGGGCATCCTCGGCGGCCAGGCGCGGGTGCGCGGGGCGACCGGCATCTGGAAGGACCTCAGCGACAACGTCAACCTGATGGCCAACAACCTCACCAGCCAGGTGCGGAACATCTCCCGGGTGTCGTCCGCGGTCGCCAACGGCGATCTGACGAAGAAGGTCACCGTCGAGGCGCGCGGCGAGGTCGCCGAACTCGCGGACACCGTCAACACGATGGTGACGACGCTGTCCTCGTTCGCCGACGAGGTGACGCGCGTCGCCCGCGAGGTGGGCACGGAGGGCGAGTTGGGCGGCCAGGCGCGCGTGCCCGGTGTCTCCGGCACGTGGAAGGACCTCACCGAGTCGGTGAACTCGATGGCGTCCAATCTGACCGGTCAGGTGCGTCAGATCGCCGCGGTCACCACGGCCATCGCCAAGGGCGACCTCACCAAGAAGATCGACATCGATGCCCGGGGCGAGATCCTGGAGCTGAAGAACACCATCAACACCATGGTCGACCAGCTGTCCTCGTTCGCCGAGCAGGTGACCCGGGTGGCCCGCGAGGTGGGTACCGAGGGGCAGCTCGGCGGCCAGGCCCGGGTGCGGAACGTCGACGGTACCTGGCGCGACCTCACCGAGTCGGTGAACGAGATGGCGGGCAATCTGACCCGCCAGGTGCGCGCCATCGCGGCCGTCGCCACGGCGGTGACCCGGGGCGATCTGAACCTCAAGATCGACGTGGACGCGGCGGGCGAGATCCAGGCCCTGCAGGACAACATCAACACGATGATCGCCAATCTGCGCGACACCACGGCCACCAACAAGGAGCAGGACTGGCTCAAGGGCAACCTCGCCCGGATCTCCGGCCTGATGCAGGGGCGGCGCGACCTCGACGACGTGGCCTCGCTGATCATGAGCGAGCTGACGCCGGTCGTCTCCGCGCAGCACGGGGCGTTCTTCCTGGCCATGCCGATCGGGGAGACCGACACGGTCGGGACGGACCCGGACCAGGACAACGCGTACGAGCTGTGCATGAGGGGCAGCTACGGGTACTCGGCCGGATCGATGCCGACGTCCTTCCGGCCCGGCGAGACGCTCATCGGGACGGCGGCGGAGGAGAAGCGGACCATCCAGGTGGACAACGTTCCGCCGGGATACCTGAAGATCTCCTCCGGGCTGGGCGAGGCGCCGCCCGCGCACGTGATCGTGCTGCCGGTGCTCTTCGAGGGCAAGGTCCTCGGCGTGATCGAGCTCGCCTCGTTCCAGCCGTTCACGCAGATCCAGCGGGACTTCCTCAACCAGCTCGCCGAGATGATCGCCACCAGCGTCAACACCATCAGCGTCAATACGAAGACCGAGAAGCTCCTGGAACAGTCGCAGGAGCTGGCCGAGCAATTGCGGGACCGTTCCAAGGAGTTGGAGAACCGGCAGAAGGCCCTCCAGGCGTCCAACGCCGAACTGGAGGAGAAGGCCGAGCTGCTGGCCCGGCAGAACCGCGACATCGAGGTCAAGAACACCGAGATCGAGGACGCCCGTCAGGTCCTGGAGGAGCGCGCCGAGCAGCTCGCCGTCTCGATGCGCTACAAGTCCGAATTCCTGGCGAACATGTCGCACGAGCTGCGCACGCCGCTCAACTCCCTCCTCATTCTCGCCAAGTTGCTCGCGGACAACGCCGAGGGGAACCTCTCGCCGAAGCAGGTGGAGTTCGCCGAGACGATCCACGGGGCCGGTTCCGATCTGCTCCAGCTGATCAACGACATCCTCGATCTGACGAAGGTCGAGGCGGGCAAGATGGACGTCAGCCCGACCCGGATCGCCCTGGTCCAGTTGGTCGACTACGTGGAGGCGACCTTCCGGCCGCTCACCGCGGAGAAGGGGCTCGACTTCTCCGTGCGGGTCTCGCCGGAGCTGCCCGCCACGCTGAACACGGACGAGCAGCGCCTGCTCCAGGTGCTGCGCAACCTCCTCTCCAACGCGGTGAAGTTCACCGACAGCGGGGCGGTCGAACTGGTGATCCGGCTCGCCACCGAGGACGTGCCGAACGCCATCCGCGAGCAACTCCTGGAGGCCGGTTCGCTGCGCGCCGCCGACGCCGACCTGATCGCCTTCTCGGTGACCGACACCGGAATCGGCATCGCGGCCAGCAAGATGCTGGTGATCTTCGAGGCGTTCAAGCAGGCGGACGGTACGACCAGCCGCAAGTACGGCGGTACGGGGCTCGGTCTGTCCATCAGCCGGGAGATCGCCCGGCTGCTGGGCGGTGAGATCCACGCGGCGAGCGAGCCGGGCCGCGGTTCCACGTTCACGCTGTACCTGCCCCTGCACCCCATCGAGTTGCCGCCGCAGGGCTACCCGCAGAACGGCCCGGAGACCGCCGAACCGCGCGGGGGCACGGCCGAGGAGGCGCTGCACCCGGAGGCCGGCGCGGGAGCCGGGGCGGGGACCGGTGCCCGCGATTCGGCGGATGCCGGCAACGCCGCCGCGGGTGCCGTCGGCGCCGGCGGACTGACGCCGCAGCGTCGCAAGGCGCTGAGTGGTGCCGGGCGGCAGCCCGCACTGCCCGCCCGGAGCGGTGCCCCGGCCACGGGGCAGGAGCAGTGGACGCCCGGAGTTCAGGAAGTGCCGGAGGCCCGCAGGGCCTTCCGGTTCCACGGCGAGAAGGTGCTGATCGTCGACGACGACATCCGCAACGTCTTCGCGCTCACCAGCGTGCTGGAACAGCACGGTCTGTCGGTGCTGTACGCCGAGAACGGCCGCGTCGGCATCGAAGTCCTGGAGCAGCACGACAATGTGGCCGTCGTACTGATGGACATCATGATGCCGGAGATGGACGGCTATGCCACGACGGCGGCGATCCGGCGGATGCCGCAGTTCGCCGGGCTGCCCATCGTCGCGCTGACCGCGAAGGCCATGAAGGGTGACCGGGAGAAGGCGATCGAGTCCGGTGCTTCCGACTATGTCACCAAGCCCGTTGACCCTGATCACCTTCTCTCCGTCATGGAGCAATGGATGCGCGGAGAGTGATCAGTTTTGGCGGGAATGACGATGGGTTGGTGATCGATTGTGCCCGCGGGGGTGTGGGAGGGCGCCGCACGGGGAACCTTCCCGTTCTCTGCGGCGTTTTCCTTGTGTGCACAGTGACATCACGGTGACAGGGTGTGGTGACCGGCAGGGTGCGGCTACCATGACCGGCACAAGGACGGACGGCGCAAGGGAGTCGTCCCCTGGGGCGGCGCCCGGTGCGATTCCGGGGCGAGGAGGACGGGCCATGGTCCAGAAGGCCAAGATCCTCCTGGTCGATGACCGGCCGGAGAATCTGCTGGCGCTGGAGGCCATCCTCTCTGCGCTCGATCAGACACTGGTGCGGGCATCGTCAGGGGAGGAAGCGCTCAAGGCGCTGCTCACGGACGACTTCGCGGTCATTCTGCTGGACGTCCAGATGCCGGGCATGGATGGTTTCGAAACCGCCGCACACATCAAGCGGCGGGAACGGACCCGGGACATCCCGATCATCTTTCTCACCGCGATCAACCACGGACCGCATCACACCTTCCGGGGCTATGCGGCGGGTGCGGTGGACTACATCTCGAAGCCGTTCGACCCGTGGGTGCTGCGGGCCAAGGTCTCGGTCTTCGTCGAGCTGTACACGAAGAACTGCAAGCTGCGGGAACAGGCGGCGCTGCTGCGTCTCCAGTTGGAGGGCGACGCCGACGGAGGCGCGGGCCACGAGAACGAGCCGGCCGGGCTGCTGGCCGAGCTCTCGGCGCGGCTCGCCGCCGTCGAGGAGCAGGCCGAGGCGCTGTCCAAGCAGCTCGACGACGAGTCGGCGGACGCCGCCGCGGTGGCCACCGCCGCCCATCTGGAACGCAAGCTGACCGGTCTGCGCCGGGCGCTCGACGCGCTGGAGCCCGGAACCGGCAGCGGAGCGACCAGCCTTCCCTCGTAACGGCGGAGAGGCCGCGGACCGGCCGCGGTGCCGGACCGTGACGGGGCCCGACCGGTGGGTGCGATGCCGGCACGCGCGTGGTGACGTCCGGTCGATCGGCGGATGATTGCCCCACGTTCGGCCCAACTGCCGTGCGGCACCGTGCGCTCGCCCGCTCATGACGAGGCGTCGACTCCTGTGTGCGCGTGAGCGCGCGTCAATTTGCGTCCTCTGTGCAGCGACACGGTCGGGTGAAGCGGCAGTCACGCGTGTTCACGGCTGTCGACACCGGTAACCTCGGAACCATGGCCTCACGTACGTCCGGCAAGGGTTCCCAGGGCACGGCGGGCACCGCGAAGCGCGTCGGCCGTACCGCGGGGCCCGCCAAGAAGAGCGCGCCGGCGAAGAAAGCCGCGCCCGCGAGAAAGCCCGCCGCGAAGAAATCCGCACCCGCCAAGAAGGCTCCGGCCAAGAAGGCGGCCGCTCCCCGGCCGGCGCCGTCGCCCACCAGCGGTGTCTACCGGCTGGTGCGCGCCCTCTGGCTCGGCGCCGCCCACACCGTCGGCGCGATGTTCCGCGGCGTGGGGCGCGGCGCCAAGGGGCTCGACCCCGCGCACCGCAAGGACGGCATCGCGCTGCTGCTGCTGGGCCTCGCCCTGATCATCGCCGCGGGCACCTGGTCGAATCTGCGCGGACCCGTCGGCGACCTCGTCGAGATGCTCGTCACCGGAGCCTTCGGCCGACTGGATCTGCTCGTACCGATACTGCTCGGTGCCATCGCGGTGCGGCTGATCCGCCACCCGGAGCGGCCGGAGGCCAACGGACGCATCGTCATCGGTCTGTCCGCACTGGTCGTCGGCGTGCTCGGGCAGGTCCACATCGCGTGCGGATCGCCAGGTCGGGGGGACCCCGCCAGCGCGATGCAGGACGCGGGTGGGCTCATCGGCTGGGCGGCCTCCAAACCGCTGATCTACACGATGGGCGAGGTCCTGGCCGTCCCGTTGCTCCTGCTGCTCACCGTCTTCGGACTGCTCGTGGTCACCGCCACGCCGGTCAACGCCATTCCGCAGCGGCTGCGGCTGCTCGGGACCAAGCTCGGCATCCTCGACCCGCCGTACGACCCGGAGGAGTACCAGGAGAACGACGACGAGCGCTACGAGGAACAGTGGCGCGAGGCCCTGCCCGCCCGTTCCCGCCGGTCCCGGGCGCCGCGCGACGAGGACGAGGACCACGACCTCGAGGCTGAGGCGCTCGCCAAGCGCCGAAAGCCTCGCAGGCCCTCCGCCCAGCCCGCGCAGAACCGCACCATGGACGCGGTGGACGTCGCCGCCGCGGCGGCCGCCGCGCTCGACGGAGCCGTGCTCAACGGCATGCCGCCCTCGCCGACCGTCGCCGACCTCACCCAGGGCGTCACCGCCGAACGCGAACTCGCGGGTTCGCCGGTGCCGGGTGCCAGGGAGGGCGAAACCGGCAGGCGGAAGCAGGCCGAGGCGGCGGTGCCGGCGGGCGGCGTGCCCGACCTGACGAAGCCCGCGCCCGACCGATCACAGTCCGAGCCCCTGCCGGCCCGGGCCGAACAGCTGCAGCTGTCCGGCGACATCACCTACGCGCTGCCCTCGCTCGACCTGCTGGAACGCGGCGGACCCGGCAAGACCCGCAGCGCCGCCAACGACACGATCGTGGCGGCCCTGACCAACGTGTTCACCGAGTTCAAGGTCGACGCCGCCGTCACCGGCTTCACCCGCGGGCCGACGGTCACCCGCTACGAGGTGGAGCTCGGCCCCGCCGTGAAGGTCGAGCGGATCACCGCACTCGCCAAGAACATCGCGTACGCCGTCGCCAGCCCGGACGTCCGGATCATCTCCCCGATCCCGGGGAAATCGGCAGTGGGCATCGAGATCCCCAACACCGACCGGGAGATGGTCAACCTCGGGGACGTGCTGCGCCTCGCGGACGCCGCCGAGGACGACCACCCGATGCTGGTCGCGCTCGGCAAGGACGTCGAGGGCGGCTATGTGATGGCCAACCTGGCGAAGATGCCGCACGTGCTGGTGGCCGGCGCGACCGGGTCCGGCAAGTCGTCCTGCATCAACTGCCTGATCACCTCGATCATGGTGCGGGCGACCCCGGAGGACGTGCGGATGGTGCTGGTCGACCCGAAGCGGGTCGAGCTGACCGCGTACGAGGGCATCCCGCACCTGATCACGCCGATCATCACCAACCCCAAGCGCGCCGCCGAGGCCCTCCAGTGGGTGGTGCGGGAGATGGACCTGCGGTACGACGACCTCGCCGCCTTCGGGTACCGGCACATCGACGACTTCAACCAGGCCGTGCGCAGCGGCAAGGTCAAGCCGCCGGAGGGCAGCGAACGGGAACTCTCGCCGTATCCGTACCTGCTGGTGATCGTCGACGAGCTCGCCGACCTGATGATGGTCGCCCCGCGCGACGTGGAGGACGCCATCGTCCGCATCACCCAGCTGGCCCGCGCCGCGGGAATCCACCTGGTGCTCGCCACCCAGCGGCCCTCGGTCGACGTCGTCACGGGGCTGATCAAGGCGAACGTGCCCTCCCGGCTCGCCTTCGCGACCTCGTCGCTGGCGGACAGCCGGGTCATCCTCGACCAGCCCGGCGCCGAAAAGCTCATCGGCAAGGGCGACGGGCTGTTCCTGCCGATGGGGGCCAACAAGCCCACCCGTATGCAGGGCGCCTTCGTCACCGAGGACGAGGTCGCGGCCGTCGTCCAGCACTGCAAGGACCAGATGGCGCCGGTCTTCCGCGAGGACGTGGTGGTCGGCACCGCCAAGAAGAAGGAGATCGACGAGGACATCGGCGACGATCTGGATCTGCTCTGCCAGGCGGCCGAACTTGTCGTGTCCACCCAGTTCGGGTCCACCTCGATGCTCCAGCGCAAGCTGCGTGTCGGGTTCGCCAAGGCGGGCCGCCTGATGGACCTGATGGAGTCGCGGAACATCGTCGGGCCGAGCGAGGGGTCCAAGGCGCGCGACGTCCTGGTGAAACCCGACGAGCTGGACGGGGTGTTGGCTGTCATCCGCGGGGAAGACGCCCCTGTGACATAGCCCGGACGGCGTCCTCGCACCGTCGCCCGGCCCCGGCCGTACGGCGTGGGTGCGGGGACGCGGCCCAGGGTGAACTCCGGGCAACCGTTTCGCCGGGTCGTACGTCAAGTTGGAGGGAGGGGCGGCAGGATGGTCCTTCCCGGGGTGGCTTGGCGCATCGGACAGTGTTCGAGTCCGATGGCGTACAAAGTCCTTCCTCCCGGTTGCCCCACCCTTTCGTACCCCCCCTAGACTGAACACCCAGCAGGTGGCTCACGCTCGAAAGGCGCCCCCGTGTCCATCGGCAACTCCCCCGAAGACGACCGGCCCTTGATCGGTCGAGTGCTTCAGCAGGCTCGTATCGCCGCAGGTCTCACGGTCGAAGAGATCAGTACATCCACGCGGGTGCGCATCCCCATCGTGCACGCGATCGAAGAGGACGACTTCTCCCGCTGCGGCGGCGACGTCTACGCGCGCGGACACATCCGCGCGCTGGCGCGCGCCGTCCACATCGATCCGGAGCCGCTGGTCGCGCAGTACGACGCCGAGCACGGCGGCCGCCCGGCGCCCATGTCCGCCGCCCCGCTGTTCGAGGCCGAGCGCATCCGTTCCGATCCCCGCCGCCCCAACTGGACGGCGGCCATGGTGGCCGCGATCGTGGCCGTCGTCGGTTTCGTCGGCTTCACGGTCCTCAAGGGCGGTGACGACACCTCCACCACCACGCAGGTCGCGGAGGGCCCCAAGGCCAACACGGAGAGTCCCAAGCCCACCAAGCCCGCCGACCCCAAGCCGAACCCCACCGACGGCGCCATCGCGGCGGCCCCCAGGGACAAGGTCACGGTCAAGCTCAGCGCGAACGACGGCAGGAGCTGGATCTCCGCCAAGGACCACAACGGGCGACAGCTCTTCGACGGGCTGCTGGAGCAGGGCCAGTCCAAGACCTTCCAGGACCAGGAGCGGATCGACCTCGTACTCGGCGATGCCGGGGCCATCGAGCTGTTCGTCAACGGCAAGAAGGTCGAGGACACCTTCCGGCCGGGCCAGGTCGAGCGGCTCTCGTACACGAAGGGCGATCCGTCGGTCGGCTGACGCGGGCACGCGCCACCCGTGCGGCGGCGCGGTGCTCGTCCGGGCGCGGACGGCCGTTCCCCCGAAGGCGACGGCGGCCGCGCCCCGGCGACGACGGCGAGGCGGCGAACGCACGGCATTCCTGCCGGTGCTCGCCGTCTTCGTCACTGCGCGTAATGAAGGAACCTGCACGGCAGGGCGGCCGCCGGGACAAAGTAGTCTTGAGCCCATGCCCGAACGCCGTACCGTCGCCCTTGTCACTCTCGGCTGCGCCCGTAACGAGGTGGACTCGGAGGAGCTCGCAGGCCGCTTGGCAGCGGACGGCTGGGAGCTCGTCGAGGACGCCTCCGACGCCGATGTCGCCGTCGTCAACACCTGTGGATTCGTCGAGGCCGCCAAGAAGGACTCCGTCGACGCCCTGCTCGAAGCCAATGATCTGAAGGACCACGGCAGAACCCAGGCCGTGGTCGCCGTCGGCTGCATGGCCGAGCGCTACGGCAAGGATCTCGCCGAGGCCCTGCCCGAGGCGGACGGGGTGCTCGGGTTCGACGACTACGCCGACATCTCCGATCGCCTCCAGACCATTCTCAGCGGTGGCGTCCACGCCGCGCACACTCCGCGCGACCGCCGCAAGCTCCTGCCGATCAGCCCTGCCGAGCGGCAGGATGCCGCAGTGGCTCTGCCGGGGCACGCCCAGCAGACCGCACCGGCCGCCGCACCGGACGACCTCCCCGAGGGCGTCGCACCGGTCTCGGGTCCGCGGGCGCCCCTGCGCCGTCGGCTGGGCACCAGCCCCGTCGCCTCGGTGAAGCTCGCCTCCGGCTGCGACCGCCGTTGCTCGTTCTGCGCCATCCCGTCCTTCCGCGGCTCCTTCATCTCGCGGCGCCCGTCGGACGTGCTGGGGGAGACCCGCTGGCTGGCCGAGCAGGGGGTCAAGGAGATCATGCTGGTCTCCGAGAACAACACCTCGTACGGCAAGGACCTCGGCGACATCCGGCTGCTGGAGACGCTGCTTCCGGAACTAGCGGAGGTGGACGGGATCGAGCGGATCCGGGTCAGCTACCTGCAGCCCGCGGAGATGCGACCGGGTCTCATCGACGTGCTGACCTCGACCCCGAAGGTCGCCCCGTACTTCGACCTGTCCTTCCAGCACTCGGCCCCCGGTGTGCTGCGGGCGATGCGCCGCTTCGGCGACACCGACCGCTTCCTGGAACTCCTGGACACCATCCGGGGCAAGGCACCGCAGGCCGGTGCCCGCTCCAACTTCATCGTCGGCTTCCCCGGCGAGACCGAGGCCGACGTGGCGGAGCTGGAACGCTTCCTCACCGGTGCCCGGCTCGATGCCATCGGCGTGTTCGGCTACTCCGACGAGGAGGGCACCGAGGCGGCCGGCTACGAGAACAAGCTCGATGCCGACGTCGTCGCGGAGCGCCTCGCGCACATCTCGCAGCTGGCCGAGGAGCTGACCTCGCAGCGGGCCGAGGAGCGCCTCGGCGAGACCCTCCAGGTGCTGGTGGAGTCCGTGGACGACGAGGAGGGCGCGGTGGGACGTGCGGCGCACCAGGCCCCCGAGACGGACGGCCAGGTGATCTTCACCGCACGCGGGGGACTGGTTCCCGGCCTTATGGTCGAAGCAGAGGTCGTGGGTACCGAAGGAGTGGACCTGGTGGCCGAGTGTTCCGAACTCGTGGAGGCGGCCAGATGACGGGAGTCCCGGCATCCGCGGCAGGTGGCTCCGGCGCGAAGCCGGTCCGCGGCGGCAAGCTGGGCAGTGCGGCCGTCAATCAGGCCAGTCTGTGGAACGTCGCCAATCTGCTCACGATGCTGCGGCTGGTGCTGGTGCCCGGCTTCGTGCTGCTGCTGCTGCACAACGGTGGCTACGACCCGGCCTGGCGGTCCTTCGCCTGGGCGGCGTTCGCCATTGCCATGATCACCGACCTGTTCGACGGTCACCTCGCACGTACGTACAACCTCGTCACCGATTTCGGTAAGATCGCCGACCCGATCGCGGACAAGGCGATCATGGGCGCGGCGCTGATCTGCCTGTCGTATCTGGGAGACCTCCCCTGGTGGGTCACCGGGGTGATCCTCTTCCGCGAGCTCGGCATCACGCTGATGCGGTTCTGGGTGATACGGCACGGGGTGATTCCGGCCAGTCGCGGCGGGAAGATGAAGACCCTGGCGCAGGGGGTTGCCGTCGGCATGTACGTCCTGGCGCTCACGGGCCCGCTCGCCACCATCCGCTTCTGGGTGATGGCGGTGGCCGTCGTGCTGACGGTCGCCACCGGGCTCGACTACGTGCGCCAGGCCGTCGTGCTGCGGCGCAGGGGGCTCGCGGCCGGACGGGTGGCAGCGAAGGCCGGGGCCGGAACCGCTGTTGCGGAGCCCGGGTCGGAATCGGCGGCGGGGGCTTCCGGGGGCGCCGGGCGGGGCTCGGCGGGTTCGGACGTCCGGGGGCCGGCGGAGGCGGAGCGGTGACCGAAGCGGCTCGGGTGCTGGAACAGCTCGTGGCGCGTGGCGAGACGCTCGCCGTCGCCGAGTCGCTGACCGGCGGTCTGGTCGCGGCGGAACTGACGTCCGTGCCGGGTGCCTCGCGCTCCTTCCTGGGGTCCGTGACGGCCTATGCGACGCCCGTGAAGCGGGAATTGCTCGGTGTGGACGGCGCCCTCCTGGCGGAACGGGGCGCGGTCGACCCGGCGGTCGCACTGCAGATGGCGGCGGGTGTGCGCCGGCTTCTCGGGGCGGACTGGGGAGCCGCCACCACCGGTGTCGCGGGCCCCGACCCGCAGGACGGGAAGCCCGTCGGCACGGTCTTCGTGGCGGTGGCCGGGCCGGACGGCACGCGGAACATGACCGCGCTGCGATTGAACGGCGGACGTACGGACATTCGTAAGGAGAGCGTCCGGAACGTTCTCGTACTGCTGTCCGGCGAACTCGGCAAGAATGCAAGCGCACAGGATACGGAACAGAACGGGGGGAATTGATGTTTGCAGCCCTGAGTGAACACGACATCGCTCCCCGCACGGCCGCGGCGCAAGGCGGTACGGTGGGGCGTGAAGGATGCGGCTACGCGGTCCGAGGAGGGAGCCACCGATGATTCTGCTCCGTCGCCTGCTTGGTGACGTGCTGCGTCGGCAGCGCCAGCGCCAAGGCCGTACTCTGCGCGAAGTCTCCTCGTCCGCCCGAGTCTCGCTCGGCTATCTCTCCGAGGTGGAGCGGGGGCAGAAGGAGGCATCCTCCGAACTGCTCTCCGCCATTTGCGACGCGCTTGACGTACGGATGTCCGAGCTCATGCGTGAAGTGAGCGATGAGCTGTCGCTGGCCGAACTGGCCGCGTCGGCAGCAGCCAGCGATCCGGTGTCCGTGCCGGTGCGCCCGATGCTCAATTCCGTCTCCGTGACATCGGTGGCGGGTGTGCCGACGGGTCGGGTGACCATCAAGGCGCCTGCGGAAGCGGTGGATGTCGTCGCCGCCTGACCGCGCGGTCCGGTGTGCAGTGCACGCCCCGGTCGGTCCCCTTGCGGGGCGGCCGGGGCTTTGCCGTCTCCGTGGGCCCGTCCCGCCGTGGACGCGTCCGGGCGGGTGCGTCCGGGCGGGTGCGTCCGAGGGGGTACGGCCTTCGGGGCGAGGCGGGGCGAGGCGGACCGAGACGAAGGATGTCACCGGCGAGACCCGGGAGCGCGCGCAAGGAATCACGGACGCCCTACGCCGCGACGCGTCCTGACTGTGCCTGCCCGGGGTCCCACCCCGCAATGGTGGGCCCCCGGGCGGTGTCGTGCGGTGCGTCCAGGGGGCGCGGGCGGCCGCTGTCGTTCTCGCCGATGGATCCGGTCCGGTGTTGCCTCGGGCGGCATTCGGTCCGCTCCTCTGGATGCGGTCGGCGCGCGGGCGCGACAGACTGCGAGAAGGCGGGCGCCGGTCACCCGCAGCGCACGAGGACCCGGCGAGGTCGGGCCCTGCGCCGAAGACCGCCGGGCGCAGGGGTTCTGCGGTTCTGGCCGATGCGAGGCCACGATCCCGCACCGCTCGTTCCGGCCGCACGGCACGCCCGGGGAGTTCCGGGTGAGAGCGCACAACGTTCCACGGCCGTGCACCGCGCGCTGGTGGTGCTCCGGTGCGCTCTCCCGTCGGCGGACACGCCGGACTACGTTCGGCCGGAGGAGGCAGCCATGGTACGGCGATGCGTGCCGGCGCTCGTTCTCGGCGGGGTGTGGTGGTGGGCCGTGCTGCGGCTGGTGCTGGAACCGGCCCATGCCGGGCTCGTCGAGGGCGCGGTGGCGGCCGGCGGATGGGGCTTGAGCCTGTTGCCCGTGCACGCCGCCGCAGCGACACGGCGGACGGGGGCGGGTGCGGCACCTGTGGCCGCGGACCGGTGGTCCGGGCTCAGGGAATGGTGCGCGGACCGGTGGTCCGGCATCGCACCGAGCGCTGCTGCCCGGTGGCCCGGGGCCGGGGTGCGAGGCGTGGCCCGGCCGGTCGGGACGGGGCGTGCTGCCCGGTGGGCGGGGGCGGTGCTGCAGCGTGCCGCCACGGTCCGGCGGGCTACCAGGGCATGGTGGCGCCTCCGTTCGGGCGAAGGATCTGACCGGTCATGAAGGCCGACGCGTCGGAGGCGAGGTGGAGCACGGTATGGGCGACGTCCTCGGGACGGCCGACCCTTCCCAGGGGCGACATCCGCGCCACGGCGGCCTCCGCCCGGTGCTGCCGTTCCGCGTCGTGGCGGGCGGTCATGGGGGTACGGATCCAGCCCGGGGCGACGGCGTTGACGCGGATGGACCGCGGTCCCAGCTCGGTCGCGAGGGTCCTCGTCAGCTGGACGACCGCCGCCTTGGCCGCGCTGTAGCACAGCAAGCCGGGGCTCGCGGCGTCGACGGCCCCCGAGGCCATCGTGATCAGTGAACCCGGCGCACCGCGCGTGATCATGCTCCGGGCCACTTCCTGGCATGCGTACAGCACGCCCTTGAAATTGACGGCGAGAACGCGATCGAGGTCGTCGTCCGAGGTCTCCAGAACGCTGCCGGTATGCATGATCCCGGCCACTGCCGCCAGGATGTCGAGATCGCCCGCGGCGGTCACGGCCGCCCCGACCTGGGCGCGGTCGGTGACGTCGAGGGAATGGACGAGGGCCGTCCCGCCGGCTCCCGTGATCAGGCCGTGGGTCTCCAGCAGGCCGCGCTCGTCACGGTCCGCGCAGTGCACGGTGGCGCCCGCTGCCGCGAGAAGGACCGCGCTCGCCCGGCCGATGCCGCTCGCCGCGCCGGTGACGAAGGCCGAGCGGCCCGTGAGGTCGTACCCGGTGAGGGCCATGAACGGACGGTACGACCTGATCTGACGATGCGTCAACAAGTGGGGGCGGGCGGAACTCGGTGGCCCGTGTCCGGTGGCCGGGCGGTGCTGTCGCCCCGTCCGCGCGATGCGCCGGGCGCGCGGGGCGACGGCCCGTCGTCGCTCACCCGGCCGTCGTGTTCGTGGGTCCGGCCTGGCACCGCGGGCACCAGTAGGTGGGGCGGGCGTTCTGGTCGGCGGTGCGAATCGGTGTGCCGCAGCGAAGGCAGGGGCGGCCGGTCCTGCCGTAGACCCAGAGCCGTTCGTTCGTGCCGTACCGGAGAAGGACCCCGCCCGTGCGGGCACGCGGGTTCGTGCCGGTCGTGGTCGTGCGCACGGGGCGGTCGCGGTTGGCTTCGAGGAGTTGCCCGGCCGTGGTGACGAGACGGGCGGCGGTGGGGGCGGCCAGGTCACCGACGGGGAGCCAGGGGGTGGCACGGGCGAGGAAGCAGAGCTCCGCCTTGTAGATGTTGCCGATGCCGGCCAGATTGCGCTGGTCGAGGAGGGCTTCGCCGAGCGGTCGGGAAGGGTCGCCGAGCAGATTGCGCAGGGCGGTGCCGGGGTCCCAGTCGGGGCCCAGGAGATCGGGGCCGAGATGGCCGACCGCCCGCGCCTCTTCCCGCGTGCGGAGGAGTTCGAGGACCGGCAGTCGGTAGCCGACGACCGTGTGGTCCGTGTTGGCGAGCACGGCACGGATCTGATGGGCGGGGCCGCCGCGCCAGCGTTCGTCCGGGGCATAGACCCGCCAGGCGCCGTCCATCTGCAGATGACTGTGGAGGGTGAGGCCGCCCTCCAGGCGGGTGAGGAGATGCTTGCCGCGCGACGTGACGTCCAGCACCGTCCGTCCGGTCAGGTCGGCCGTGGCGAACCGGGGAACGCGCAGGTCGCAGTGGGTGAGGACCCGGTCGGCGAGCGCGGCGTGCAGACGTGAGGCGGTCTGGTGGACGGTGTCTCCTTCGGGCATGCCTCCATGGTGCGACGTGCGCGGTGCACTCGCGCTGCGCTCGTGGTGCGGGAAAATGGGCCCGCGGGGCACGGGACGGAGAGTGCGCGGCGGCCGGGAAGGGGGTCAGGCGCGCAGCCGGAGCCCCCTGGGCGTTGCCAGGAACCCGGCCGCCTCCAGGGCACGGCCGAGCGGTGACGTCAGGGACGGGGCCCCGTTGGCGCGCTCCACCGTGACCGTGCCGAGCGTCCCCGCGCGGGCGGCGTCCGCCAGCGCCCCGGCCGCCGCGGCGAGCGCGGGGTCCTCGGGGCCGGTGGGCCAGACCAGGAGTGTCTTGCCGCCACGCTCCATGTACATCGCCAGTTCGCCGTCGACCAGAACCACCAGGGCTCCCGCCTTGCGACCCGGTTTGTGTCCGGCGCCGTCCGGTGGCTCCGGCCAGGGCAGCGCCGCTCCGTAGGCGTTGGCCGGATCCGCCGCCGCGAGGACCAGGGCGCGGGGTGCGGCCCCCGGTTCCGCGCGGTCGCGGGCGGTGGACGCGGCTCGCAGCCGGTCGACCGCGCCGTCCATCGCGAACTGGGCCGCGCCCAGCCCCTCGACGACGTAGCCGCGCCGTGCCTGTCCGTTGTCCTCGAACGCGGAGAGGACGCGGTACGCGGCGGAGAAACCGCCCTCCACACCCTCGGCCTGCACCGCGCCACGCGTCACGACCCCATGGCGGTCGAGGAGGGTGCGCGCCAGGGCGTGCGCGCGGTGGGTCGGGTCGGGCTCGGCGGTGGGCAGCAGGGACCACCGGCCCGAAACGGTGGGCGGGCCGGTGCGGGACACGGGACGTGCGGAGGCGGTGAGCGAGCCGTACCGCCCCCGGGGGACGTTCCGTCTGGCGCGGTGGGCGGTCGAGCCCGCCGTCCGGCCGGAACCGAGGAGCGCCCGCAGCGGGGCCAGTGTGTCGTTGGTGAGCCGGCCCGACCACGCGAGGTCCCAGATCGCGTCGGCGAGTTGCGGATCGGTGCAGTCAGGATGTGTTGTGGCATGGACCCGGTCGGCGATCTGCCGGAAGAACAGGCCGTATCCGCCGCTCAGGACCTCCAGGATCGATGCGTGCAGCGCGGTGAGTTCGAGGGGGTGCGGGGGCGGGAGGAGCAGGGGCGCACTGTCGGCGGGGTAGAGGGACAGCCAGCCGTCCTTGCCGGGCAGCGCCCCTGCCCCGGCCCAGACGACTTCACCGGTGGTCGTCAGCTCGTCCAGCAGCGCCGGGGTGTAGCCGGTGACCCGGCTCGGGAGAATCAGCTTCTCCAGGGCCGACGCCGGGACCGGCGCACCCTGCAACTGCTCGATGGCACGGGCCAGTCCGTCGATTCCGCGCAGGCTGTTGTCCCCCAGGTGCTGCCACTGCGGGAGGAAGCCCGCGAGCGCGGCGGGCGGTACCGGTTCCAGCTCGTGGCGGAGCGCGGCGAGCGAGCGACGCCGCAACCGGCGCAGGACGGTGGCGTCGCACCATTCCTGACCGATACCCGCCGGGTGGAACTCGCCCTGGACGATCCGGCCGGTTGCGGCGAGGCGCTGGAGCGCGCCGTCCGTGACCGCGGTGCCGAGGCCGAACCGGGCGGCGGCTTCCGCGGAGGTGAACGGACCGTGGGTGCGGGCGTACCGGGCGAGGAGATCGCCGAGGGGGTCCTTCACCGGCTCGGTGAAGGCCTCGGGGACGCCGACCGGGAGGGCCGTCCCCAGGGCGTCGCGCAGCCGCCCCGCATCCTCGATCGCCGCCCAGTGGTCCGTGCCGCCGATCCGGACCCGGATGGCCCGGCGTGCGGTGGACAGCTCCGCGGCCCACCCCGGCCGGGCACCCCGCTCGGCCAGCTCCGGGTCGGTGAGCGGGCCGAGGACCCGGAGTACGTCGGCGACCCCTTCGACATCCTTGACCCGGCGGTCCTCGGCCAGCCATTGGAGCTCGCGCTCCAACTCGGTCAGGACGTCGGCGTCGAGCAGCTCGCGCAGCTCCGCCTGGCCGAGGAGCTCCGCCAGCAGATGGGAATCGAGGGAGAGCGCGGCCGCCCTCCGCTCGGCAAGGGGCGAGTCGCCCTCGTACAGGAACTGGGCGACGTAACCGAACAGGAGCGAGCGGGCGAAGGGCGAGGGCTCCGGGGTGGTCACCTCGACCAGCCGGACCCGGCGTGCTTCGAGGTCGCCCATCAGTTCCGTCAGTCCGGGAACGTCGAAGACGTCCTGGAGGCATTCGCGGACCGCCTCCAGCACGATCGGGAACGATCCGAACTCGGAGGCGACCTGGAGCAGTTGGGCGGCACGCTGACGCTGCTGCCAGAGCGGGGTGCGCTTGCCGGGGCTGCGGCGCGGCAAGAGCAGCGCACGGGCCGCGCACTCGCGGAACCGGGAGGCGAAGAGAGCCGAACCGCCGACCTGGTCGGTGACGATCCCGCCGATCTCGCCCGGATCGAACGTCACATCCGCCGCACCCACCGGCGGTTGATCGCCGTCGAAGGGGAGGTTCGGCGTGGGCGACGGGGGTTGGCCGGGATCCTGCCCGGGATCGAAGTCCAGCAGGTCCAGGCCCATCAGATCGGCGTCGGGCAGCCGCAGCACGATCCCGTCGTCGGCATGCATCACCTGAGCGTCCATGCCGTACCGCTCGGCGAGGCGGGCGTTCAGTGCCAGCGCCCACGGGGCATGGACCTGCGCGCCGAACGGCGAGTGGACGACGACCCGCCAGTCGCCGAGCTCGTCACGGAACCGCTCCACGAGGACGGTCCGGTCGTCCGGTACGTGACCGCAGGCGCGGCGCTGTTCGTCGATGTACGACAGGGTGTTGTCCGCCGCCCAGGCGTCGAGACCGGCGTCGAGCAGGCGTCGGCGGGCCTCCTCCTGCGGCATTCCGCCGATCTCCCGGAGGAACGCGCCCAGCGCACGCCCGAGCTCCAGCGGACGGCCCAGCTGGTCGCCCTTCCAGAACGGCAGCCGGCCGGGAACTCCGGGGGCGGGCGAGACCAGGACCCGGTCGCGGGTGATGTCCTCGATCCGCCAGGACGTGGTGCCCAGCGTGAACACGTCGCCGACCCGGGACTCGTACACCATCTCCTCGTCCAGCTCACCGACCCGGCCGCCGCCCTTCCTGGGGTCGGCGCCGGCGAGAAAGACCCCGAAGAGCCCGCGGTCCGGGATGGTCCCGCCGGAGGTCACGGCGAGCCGCTGGGCGCCCGGACGGCCCGTGACCGTACCGGCCACGCGGTCCCAGACCACACGCGGGCGCAGCTCGGCGAAGGCATCGGACGGGTAGCGGCCGGCCAGCATGTCCAGCACGGCGGTGAACGCCGACTCGGGCAGGGACGCGAAGGGGGCGGCGCGGCGGATCACGGCCAGCAGGTCGTCCACCTGCATGGTGTCCAGGGCGACCATGGCGACGAGCTGCTGGGCCAGCACGTCCAGGGGGTTGGAAGGGATCCGGAGCGCCTCGATGGACCCTTCGCGCATCCGCTCGGTCACCACGGCCGCCTGCACCAGGTCGCCCCGGTACTTCGGGAAGACCACGCCGGTGGAGATCGCGCCGACCTGGTGTCCGGCCCGGCCGACGCGCTGCAGGCCGGAGGCTACCGAGGGCGGCGATTCCACCTGGATGACCAGATCGACCGCCCCCATGTCGATGCCCAGCTCCAGGCTGGAGGTGGCCACCACGGCCGGCAGCCGACCCGCCTTGAGGTCCTCCTCGACCTGGGCGCGCTGCTCCTTGGAGACCGAGCCGTGGTGCGCTCGGGCGAGCAGGGCCGGAGCGCCCTTCGCCGCACCGGACTGGGCCATGATCTGGGCCGGGGACTGCGCCTCCGGCAGGGGTGGGGCGGGGTCGTGATCGCCGGGCACGGTGCCGGTCGCGCGCTCGTACGCGATCTCGTTCAGCCGGTTGCACAGCCGCTCGGCCAGGCGGCGGGAGTTGGCGAAGACGATGGTGGAGCGGTGCTGCTGGACGAGGTCGACGATGCGTTCCTCGACGTGGGGCCAGATCGACGGCTTGTCCCCCTGGCCCGCCCCGTCGGTGTCGGTGGCGGGGGAGCCGCCGAGCTCGGCCAGATCCTCGACCGGCACGACCACCGACAGGTCGAACCGCTTGGTGGCGGGCGGCTGGACGATCTCCACCCTCCGCTGCGGCGAGAGGAAGCGCGCCACCTCGTCGACCGGGCGGACCGTGGCCGACAGCCCGATCCGCCGGGCCGGCCGGGGAAGCAGCTTGTCGAGGCGCTCCAGGGAAACGGCGAGGTGGGCACCCCGCTTCGTACCGGCCACGGCGTGCACCTCGTCGAGGATGACCGTCTCGACGCCGGACAGCGCCTCGCGGGCCGACGACGTCAGCATCAGGAACAGCGATTCGGGTGTGGTGATCAGGATGTCCGGCGGGCGGGTCGTCATCGAGCGGCGCTCGGCGGCCGGGGTGTCGCCGGAACGGATGCCCACCCGGATCTCGGGCTCGGGCAGCCCCAGCCGCACCGACTCCTGGCGGATGCCGGTCAGGGGCGAGCGCAGATTGCGCTCGACATCGACCGCCAGGGCCTTGAGCGGCGAGACGTAGAGCACGCGGCAGCGCTTCTTCGCCTCGGCCGGGGGCGGCACGGACGCCAGGCCGTCCAGCGCGGCGAGGAACGCGGCAAGGGTCTTGCCCGAGCCGGTCGGCGCGACGACCAGCACGTCCGAGCCCTCGCCGATCGCGCGCCAGGCGCCCTCCTGCGCGGCGGTGGGCGCGCTGAAGGCTCCTGCGAACCAGCCGCGGGTCGCGGGAGAGAAGGAGTCGAGCACCGATCCGGCCATGTCCCCCATCGTGCACCCCGCCACTGACAACGGCCCCGACGGCCACCGGCGAGGTCGTCCGGCACCTGGGAGAATGCCTGCATGGCGGTGGTGCCGGAGCCGGGGTCCGGGGAGTGGGCGAGGTACTGGCAGTACGCGGATCTGCCGGACCTCGATCTGCTGCGTGCCCGCTACGTGCGCCACACCTTTCCGCGCCACAGCCACGAGGGGTATGTCCTCGGCACCATCACCCGGGGAGTGGAGGACGTCGGGCTGCCGGGCGGCACCGTCCACGCGGGCCCCGGCGTCGTCGTCATGATCAATCCGGAGGTTCCGCACACCGCCCGGGCGGGTGTCCCGGAGGGCTGGGTGTACGCCACGCTGTACCCGTCCGCGCAGGTGATCAACGACATCGCGGCCGAGACGACGAGTCTGCGCGGCACCGTCGCCTTCACCGAGACGGGCGTCGTGGACCCGTACGCGGCCCGGCTGATCGGCGAGGTCCACCGGGCCGCGGAGGAGGGCAACGCGCTCGCCGCCGACACCGTGCTGCGCGCCCTGGTCGCGCGCCTGCTCGGTCGGCACGGCGGTGTACTGCCCGCCCGCGCGCCCCACTCGGCCGGTGCCCGTGACGCGGCACGCGCCCGGGACGTGCTGGAGGGCAGGATGGCGCGGCCGCCCACCCTGGAGGCGCTGGCGGCGGAGCTCGGCACCAGTCCGTTCGCGCTGCTGAGGGCCTTCAAGAAGCGGTACGGGATGCCCCCGCACACCTGGCTCACCGATGCCCGGGTGCGCGCCGCGCGCCGGATGCTCGACGCGGGGAGGCCGCCCGCGGAGGCGGCCGCCGAGGTCGGCTTCACCGACCAGCCGCACCTCAACCGCCACTTCACCCGGATCGTGGGAGTGCCCCCGGGCGCGTACCAGCGCGAACGTGCAAGAACGTACAAGACTGGTCCGGATCTCGACACGTAGCGTCCCGGATGTGACAGAACAGATATCGCTCTCGGCGAGCCACGGCGAGGCAGCGGGAACATGCGGTGACCGGACCGGGGCCGCACAGATCCGGCCGGACGCGGCCGGACCGAAGCCGGACGTGGCCGTCGTGCGTGACGCACTCGGCGTCGGGACGGCCGTCGGACTCTCCGGTTTCGCCTTCGGCGTGACCGCGGCCGGTTCCGGTCTGGGTCTGCTGCAGACCTGCGTGCTCAGCCTCGCCGTCTTCACCGGTGCCTCACAGTTCGCCCTCGTGGGCGCGCTCGCGGCGGGCGGCAATCCGTACACCGCGGCCGCCGGGGCCTTCTTCCTGGGCATACGCAACGCGTTCTACGGCCTGCGACTCTCGCAGCTCCTCGCGCTCCCGCGCGCGCTGCGCCCGTTCGCCGCCCAGTGGATCATCGACGAGACGACGGCGGTGACGCTGCCGCAGCCCACCCGGCGGGCCGCGCGGATCGGCTTCGCCGTCACCGGACTCACCCTCTACGTGCTGTGGAACCTGACGACCCTGCTGGGTGCGCTCGGCGCCGACGCGCTCGGCGACACCGATGCATGGGGCCTGGACGCGGCCTCGCCCGCGGTCTTCCTCGCGCTGCTCGCGCCGATGCTGACGAGCACGACGGAGCGCGTCACCGCCGCCGTCGCGGTCCTGCTCGTGCTCGGGTTGCTGCCGGTACTGCCCGCGGGCGTCCCCGTCCTGGTGTCCGCGCTCGCCGCACCCGTCGTCCTCTTCCTGACGGGGCGCGGGAGGGGAACGCTCCCCGGCACGACCGGGTCTGCGACGACGAGTGCGACCACGGCGGAGGCAGAGGCGGAGGCGGACCGATGAACGTATGGATCGCCATAGCGCTGACCGCCGTCGGCTGCTACCTCGCCAAACTGGTCGGGCTGCTGGTGCCGGCGGCCGTGCTGGAGCGCCCGCTCACGCGGCGGCTCGCCGTGCTTCTGCCGGTGGCGCTGCTGGCCGCGCTCACCGCGCAGCAGACGTTCGGTGACGGGCAGCACCTGACCCTGGACGCCCGGGCCGCGGGGCTCGCCGCCGCGGCACTCGCCCTCGTCCTGCGCGCGCCCTTCCTCGTGGTGGTGGGAGCAGCCGTGGTTGTCACGGCCGTGGTGCGCGCTCTCGGGCCGACCCTCTGGTGAGGTGCGGCACCTGCCGTGAGGGCCGGGACGTCCCGGCCCCGGGCCGGATCTCTCGCTCGTCCGCGTTCGGTGCGTGCGCCCGGCGTACGTTCCCGCCCGATGCCGCCGCCGTTCGGGCCGAGGAGGGGGCGGAGGGCGAGGAGCAGCGAGGGCGGCGGCCCGGACGCATGGGGCGTCCGGTTCCCGCCGTTGCTCATGGCCCGCTGCTCACAGCTCGTTGCTCACAGCTCGTTGCTCATTGCCCGATGCCCGATGCCCGATGCCCGACGCCCGACGTCCGTCGGTCGTGGTGATGGGCCCGGGTTCAGTCGATGTCGCGTCCGTGGGCCCGGAGGGTCAGGAGGGCCTTGAGGGTCACGAGGGGGCGGCCCTCCAGAGCCGTTCCCGGTGCCCACTGGCGCCAGTACACCGGCCAGCCACCGTCCTCCTGCTGCTCGGCCACGAGATGGTCGAGCGAGCGCTCCAGTTCCTCGTCGGTGAACCAGGCGCGTGCGAGCGATTCGGGTGTGCGGGCGTAGTCGTAGGGGAAGTGCTGTTCGCCCGGCGCGTAGCCGGCCGCCACCGGGTACTCGGCACGCCTCTCCGGATCCAGCACGACGAGTCGCTGCTCGCGGACCAGCCGCCCGAGTCGGTCGGCCGCCGCCTCCGCACGTGCCCGGTCCGGAGCTCCGTCCAGGAACGCGATCGCCGCCTCGATCTCGTAGGGATGCGACCGGTCCAGGGCGTCGACCGCCGTCCAGCAGAAGTCGGTGGCCCGGAACAGCCAGGCGTGCCACACCGCATTGCGGTGCAGGAGCCCGACGACGGGGCCGGTGGCCAGCAATTCCTCGGGCGGGTCGTCGACGATCGGGATGAACGGTGCGGCCGGGTAGCCGCGCTGCGTCGTCAGCAGTGCGGGGAGCGCCCCTTCCTTGGTCGACACATCGGTCAGGAAGCGGCAGATCCGCTCGACCCGCAATCCGCCGCAGCGGCCGATGGAGTCGAGGACGCTGAGGGCGTGCGCGGTGTGCAGCGGCTGACTGACGGGGCCGCGCAGATCGGGTTCGAGAGCGTGGCCGTATCCGCCGTCCTCGTTCATGTAGGCGGCGAGCGCGGTCTCGACGGCGTCGGCGCTCCCGTTCAGGAAGTGGTGGGCGAACCGCCGCTGCTCCAGGACGCGGGCCGTGAGCCAGATGAACTGCTCGGCACGATTGAGGGGACTTGTTCCGGTTCCAGCCATGGACCGACCGTAGGGCGGTAAGCGCTCTCGGCGAGCCGTAGCGGCCGGGCTGCACTCTCAGGAGCGGGATACTGAGGGCATGCGGTTGACGATTTTCTGGGAACGGATGGCGGACCACTTCGGTGCGGCGTACGCCGACTCCTTCGCACGCGATCATGTGATGGCCGAACTCGGCGGGCGGACGGTGCATCAGGCACTGGCCGAGGGCTGGGAGACGAAGGACGTCTGGCGCGGTGTCTGCGCGGCGGTCGGCATCCCCGCCGACCAACGCTGACTCCGTTCCGTCACCGTTCGGACCCGTGCTGTCGGTCGGGGCGGGCAGTTGTTTTCCGTGAGGTAGGTGAGACTGGAGCGGTGCCACCTGCAGACGAGACAGCCCAGATCCAGCCACTTCCCACTTCGCCCACTCCGCCCGACCCGCCGACCGCTCCGTCCGGCCGCCCGGCCCGAATGCCCGTGTGGCTGCCGCGCGCCATGGTGCTCGCCCTGGCTCTCTACGCCTGCTTCCGGCTCGGCAGCTGGGCGTTCGACCAGCTGATCGGGCTGCTGATCAACGTACTGATCGCGTTCTTCCTGGCGCTCGCCATCGAGCCCGCCGTGAGCCGGATGTCGGCGCGCGGGATGCGTCGCGGCCTCGCCACCTTCCTGGTCTTCCTCGTCGTGCTGGTGGCCGCCACCGGCTTCGTGGTCCTGCTCGGTTCGATGCTCGCCGGTCAGATCGTCGACATGGTCGAGGAGTTTCCCAAGTATCTGGACTCGGTGATCAACTGGATCAACCAGAACTTCCGCACCGAGCTCTCCCGGGTCGAGGTCCAGGACAGCCTGCTGCACTCGGACTGGCTGCAGAAGTACGTCCAGAACAGTGCGAGCGGGGTGCTCGACATATCCACCACCGTGCTCGGCGGGCTGTTCCGCCTCCTGACGATCTCCTTGTTCTCGTTCTACTTCGCCGCCGACGGGCCCCGGCTGCGGCGCGCCCTGTGTTCGGTGCTGCCGCCCGCCAGGCAGGCGGAGGTCCTCAGGGCCTGGGAGATCGCGGTCGACAAGACCGGCGGCTATCTCTACTCGCGCGGCCTGATGGCACTCATCTCCGGTATCGCGCACTACATCGTGCTGGTGATCCTCGACGTTCCGTACGCCCCGGCACTCGCCATCTGGGTCGGACTCGTCTCCCAGTTCATCCCCACGATCGGTACGTATCTGGCGGGCGCCCTGCCGATGCTGATCGCGTTCACCGTCGACCCCTGGTACGCGGTGTGGGTGCTCGGCTTCGTCGTGGTCTACCAGCAGTTCGAGAACTACGCGCTGCAGCCCAAGCTCACCTCCAGGACCGTCGACATCCACCCGGCGGTCGCCTTCGGTTCCGTCATCGCGGGCACGGCGCTCATGGGGGCCGTGGGCGCGCTGATCGCGATCCCTGCCGTCGCCACCCTCCAGGCGTTCCTCGGGGCCTATGTGAAGCGGTACGACGTGACGGACGACCCACGGGTGAACGGTCGCACGCAACGTGGCGAGGCGCTGCTCACGCGGGTGCGCCGGTCCTGGCGGTCGGGCGGTGAGGGCGACGGGGCCCGCGACGGCCTGGCCGGGGAGGAAGGCCGCCCGGAGCGCGCCTGACCGCGCCGGGGCGCCGCGGCCGCGCCGTTCCGCGCCCGCGTCGGGCCTGCGCCGCGTAGTGCCTGCGTCGTTCCGTGCCCGCACCACGTCGGGCCGAGGCCGACCGTGTCGACGTCGGGTCCGGCCGCGGAGCGGCGGCGGGAGGCGGGGCCGGTCCGGCGTGGTGCGCTTGACACTAAAATCGAACATCCGTTCTTATGGGATTCCGGCCGGGGCTCCCGGGTCCCGATCGCGGAGTTATCCACAGGCCGGGAGGACGTCGAGGCCCATTGTCAGTGGCAGGGGTTAGCGTCTTTGACGTGAAGCGATCGACTCAAGCAAATCGGGTGGAACCCATGGCAGGAACCGACCGCGAGAAGGCGCTGGACGCCGCACTCGCACAGATTGAACGGCAATTCGGCAAGGGCGCGGTGATGCGTCTCGGCGAGCGGCCGAACGAGCCCGTCGAGGTGATTCCCACCGGATCGACCGCGCTCGACGTGGCCCTCGGGGTCGGCGGCCTGCCGCGCGGCCGTGTGGTGGAGGTGTACGGGCCGGAGTCCTCCGGAAAGACGACGCTGACGCTGCACGCCGTGGCGAACGCGCAGAAGCTCGGCGGTTCGGTGGCCTTCATCGACGCGGAGCACGCCCTCGACCCCGAGTACGCGAAGAAGCTCGGTGTCGACATCGACAACCTCATCCTGTCCCAGCCGGACAACGGCGAGCAGGCCCTCGAAATCGTGGACATGCTGGTCCGCTCGGGCGCACTCGACCTGATCGTCATCGACTCCGTCGCCGCGCTCGTGCCGCGCGCCGAGATCGAGGGCGAGATGGGCGACTCGCACGTGGGTCTGCAGGCCCGTCTGATGAGCCAGGCGCTCCGCAAGATCACGAGCGCGCTCAACCAGTCCAAGACCACGGCGATCTTCATCAACCAGCTGCGCGAGAAGATCGGCGTGATGTTCGGTTCGCCCGAGACCACGACGGGTGGCCGGGCGCTCAAGTTCTACGCCTCGGTGCGCCTCGACATCCGCCGGATCGAGACGCTGAAGGACGGCACCGAAGCGGTGGGCAACCGCACACGGGTCAAGGTCGTGAAGAACAAGGTCTCGCCGCCCTTCAAGCAGGCCGAGTTCGACATCCTCTACGGCCAGGGCATCAGCCGCGAGGGCGGTCTGATCGACATGGGCGTGGAGCACGGCTTCGTCCGCAAGGCGGGTGCCTGGTACACCTACGAGGGCGACCAGCTCGGCCAGGGCAAGGAGAACGCCCGGAACTTCCTCAAGGACAACCCCGATCTTGCCAATGAGATCGAGAAGAAGATCCTGGAGAAGCTCGGTGTCGGAGTGCGGCCGGACGACAGCGCGGCCGAATCCGCTGCCGGCGCGGCGAGCGGTGCCACGGCCCCGGCCGACAATGCGAAGCCGGCTCCTGCCGCGGCGGGCAAGACCAAGGCTGCCAAGGCTGCGGCGGCCAAGAGCTAGGCCGTGACACGTCGAACGGAATGGCCGGTCGGTGGCACCGAACCGGGCGCCCGTCCCGGTCCGCAGTCCGACGCCGGGCATACCTCCGGGGTTGTGGCCGGGGGCATGCACGGGCCGGAGTCCGGGGGCGGCCGCAGTGCCGGCGAAGGGGTGGGGCGTCGCGCCCGCACCCGTTCCAGAAGCAGCGGTTCCCCCTCCTCGTCGAGGGCCGAGCAGGGGGAACCGCGAGACCCGGTCGAGCAGGCCCGCACCATCTGTCTGCGGTTGCTCACCGGGAGCCCGCGTACCCGGAAGCAGCTCGCGGACGCCCTGCGCGCGCGGGAGATCCCGGATGAGGCGGCCGAGGAGGTGTTGTCGCGCTTCGAGGACGTCGGGTTGATCGACGATGCCGCCTTCGCGGACGCCTGGGTGGAGTCCCGGCACCACAGCCGCGGGCTCGCCCGCCGGGCGCTTGTCCGCGAGCTGCGCACCAAGGGGGTGGACTCCGCCGTGATCGACGAGGCGGTGGGGCAGCTCGACCCCGAGCAGGAGGAGGCGACTGCTCGCGACCTGGTGGCCCGCAAGCTGCGCTCCACCCGCGGCCTGGACCGTGACAGGCGACTGCGCCGCCTCGCGGGCATGCTCGCCCGCAAGGGGTACGCGGAGGGCATGGCCCTGCGCGTGGTGCGTCAGGCGTTGGAGGAAGAGGGAGAGGACACGGAGGGGCTGGACGAGCCGTTCTGATCAGGGTGTTTCCGTGGCGGTTCGCACGGCGATGGAGCCGCGGACGCCGTGCGAGCGGGATGCGGCAGTGCCACATCCGGACCCGCGGTGGTCATGGCTCCGCGAGTGGCGGAGGTTCGTACCCGCGGAGCTTCCTCGCGTCCGGGTCCCGGACCCGGGGCGCGCCGCCCGCCATGGCATCGGCCCACCGGATGGTGGAGTGGGGGTCAGACCTCGGCGGTGGCCTGCTCGGGCGCGGCGCCGACGTTCCTGCCGTCCCCGTTCGAGGCGGCCCGGACGGCCGGAATTACGCTCGCGACAGCCGCCGCGACGAGTGCGATGCCACCGCCGATGATCAGGCCGGTGCGGAAGCCGCTCTCGGACGTGAAGGTGTGGCCACCCATGGTGACGGTCATCTGGGAGAGGACCACGCCCATCACGGCGGCGCCGACCGAGGTGCCCAGTGAACGCATGAGGGAGTTGAAGCCGTTGGCGGCCGCGGTCTCGGAGAGCGGCACCGAGCTCATGATCAGTGCCGGCATCGCACCGTAGGCCAGGCCGACACCACTGTTGATGACCATGAGCGCCAGCATGAAGCCCCACGCGGAACCCATCAGCGCGAGTGACAGGCCGTACCCGGCGGCCAGCACCAGCACGCCGCAGATCAGGGTGAACTTCGGGCCGCGGGCGTCGGTGAGCTTTCCGCCCAGAGGCGAGACGATCATCATCATGACGCCGCCCGGTGCCATCCACAGGCCGGCGGCGAGCATGGACTGGCCCAGCCCGTAGCCGGTGGCCTCCGGGAACTGGAGCAGCTGTGGCACCACCAGCATGCTCGCGTACATCGCGAAGCCGACGAAGACGGAGGCGATGTTGGTGAGCAGTACCCGCGGGCGGGCCGTCGTGCGCAGGTCGACCAGCGGATCACGGGTGCGCAGCTCCCAGGCGCTCCAGGCCGGCAGGATCACCGCGGCGGCGATGAACAGCCCCAGGGTGGTGGCGGAGCCCCAGCCCCAGTCGGCTCCCTTCGACACGGCGAGCAGGAGGCAGATCAGCCCGGCGCCCAGGCCGGTCGCGCCGAGGCCGTCGAAGCGCTGACCCCTGGCGGCGGCCGGGACGTCGGGAATGAAGAACCAGATCGCCGCGGCGATCGCAGCGGCCAGAACGGTGGAGCCCCAGAACAACACGCGCCAATTGGCGTACTGCGCGACCGCCGCCGCGATCGGCAGACCGAGTCCGCCGCCGATGCCCATGGAGGCACTCACCAGCGCGATGGAGGAGCTGAGTTTCTCCACCGGCACCACATCGCGCAGCAGGGCGATACCGAGCGGCACCATGCCCATGCCCATGCCCTGGAGCCCACGTCCGATGATCATCGGCACCACGGACGAGGCGAGGGCGCATACGAGCGAACCGGCCACGAGCGGTACGGAGCAGGCGAGGAGCATGCGGCGCTTGCCGACCAGGTCGCCGAGACGTCCGCAGATCGGTACGCAGATCGCGCCCGCCAGCAGGGTGACGGTGATGACCCATGCCGCGTTCGACGGCGTGGTGTGCAGGATCTCGGGCAGCTCCGCGATGAGCGGCGTGACCAGTGTCTGCATGATCGCCGCGGTGATTCCGGCGAGAGCCAGCGTGGCGACCACGCCACCCGTGCGGGCCGTGGGCTGGGGGGCGTCCATTCGGGACTCCATAAGGTGAAGGGAGACTTCCGGGGTGTGTCCACGCGCCCGGAGCCATAAGTAAACAACTGCTTACATAGACGCTAGGGCAAGCCCGGGCCTGTGGTCAACAACTGTTTACACAGCGGCGCGATCGGACGTACCGTTCGGGCGGAGAGGAAAGTCATGCAAGCCAGCGGTTCCCAGGCCGGTCCCACACCACCGGCGACAGCGGCCGACGCCCCGTCGGCGTCCCGGCGGGGGAGCGGTGCCAGGACCCGTGGGCTGCTGCTCGACTCGGCCCGCCGCCGTTTCGCGCACGACGGATACGCGGCCACCACCGTGCGCGACATCGCCGACGACGCGGGCGTCAACGTCGCCCTCATCAACCGTTACTTCCAGTCCAAGGAAGGTCTCTTCGAGGCATGTCTGAAGGCGGTCATCGACGAACTGGTCCACACCACGGGCGCGGTGGGCGACCTGGGGCGTGCGCCGGAACGGATCGGCAGCTACGCGGCGGGTCTTCTCGCCTCGGACGACCACAGCGACGCCCTGCTCCTGCTGCTGCGTTCCTCCGGCGACGAGCGGACCGAGCCGATGCGCACCGGCCTGTTGCGCACGTTCAGCGAGCGACTCGCCTCGGCGGTCGGCCGGGAAGCCGGCGAGCCCGCCCGGGACGAACTCCTTCTGCGTGCCCAACTCGTGCTGTCCGTGGCCTTCGGGGTCACGGTGCTGCGCGCCTCCCGCGGCTTGGAGCCACTCGCGTCGGCCACCGAGCAGGATCTTGCCGGGCCGTTGAGCGACCTGGTCGACGCCCTGCTCACCGGGCGGCGCTGAGGCGCCGTCGGGCCGCGCCGGGCCGCGCCGGGACGCGACCGGGCGGGGCCGGGACGCGGCGCACGGCCGTGCCGCCACCCCGGCCGCCGCGGGAAGCGGTGCGGCCGGGGCGGGCCGGGGAATGGGGCGCTGCTCACTGCCCGGCCAGGGCGGCCCGGGCGATGGTGGCGTCGATCAGGGCGAGCGCTTCCTCCGCGGTGCGGCCCGGGCAGCGGTTCCACGGTCCGATCAGGTCGGTCCAGCCCCGGGAGCGGAGCTCGGTGATGATCCAGGCGCCCGCCCGGTCCACGGTGTCCAGGGAGCCGTAGCCGAGCCGGTGCGCGGTGAGAAGGGCGCCGCAGACGCAGCGGGCGCCGCGGGCGTTGCGCAGGCGGTACGGGGTGTTCTGCCAGCCCCACTCCGTCAGGACGCGCCGCGCGTGGGCGAGATGGGTGGACGGCCGGACATCGGGCTGCCCGATACGGCGCCAGGTGTGGAGCCGGTCGGGAAGGATCGCGCCCAGCTTTCCGGGGAGGGGCCGCTCGCGCGGCGGGGCCGTCGGCAGGGCGCGCACGGAGTCGGCGATGAGCTGATCGACCGGTACGGACAACAGCCCACGCCAGCCCTCCGGCCGACAGCCCGGAGACGGGTCTGTGGCGACGGAGGGCGGAAGCAGGTGTTCCGGTTCGTCGGCGGTGAGTTCCCAGCCGGAGACGATCCGACGCCATGCCTCGGTGTCATGGAGGCGAGCGGCCTGCACATCGAGCTGGTCGGGGGTCGGGAGAGGGGCGGGGATGCGGGTGCGGACAGGAGCGGGGGTGGGGCTCGACATGGCGCGGCCTCCGTCACGTGTTCGGCGTTGAGCCGAATGTCGGTCGCGCACGGAGATCGCTCCACCGGAGTGCGGCATTCGGGTGTGTCGTCGCGGATTCGGGGGATCGGCGACGAGGATTCCTCGACCGCTCCTTCCCCGGTCGTCACACGCGGGCGGGGGCTCGCAGGTGTTCGCCGCCCGGCACGGGCGGCGTCGGCCGGTCACATGCGGACGGGCAGCGGTCGCCCGGTCCGTCACACCTGTACGGGCAACGGTTTTCCGGCCGGTGACACGTGGACGGGCAGCGGTCGCCCGGCCGGTCACACCTGTACGGGCAGCGGTCTTCCGGCCGGTCACACCCGTACGGGCAGACCCGCCGCGCGCCACGCCTGGAAACCGCCGATCAGGTCCGTCGCCCCGTGCAACCCCAGTCGTCGGAGGGACGCGACGGCGAGGCTCGACGCGTAGCCCTCGTTGCAGACGACCACGATCCGGAGATCGTGGCTCACCGCCTCCGGGGCCCGATGGCTTCCCCGTGGGTCGAGCCGCCACTCCAGCTCGTTGCGTTCGACGACCAGTGCCCCCGGAATCAGCCCGTCACGATTCCGGAGCTCCGCGTAGCGGATGTCGACGAGCAGCGCTCCGGCCGCGAGCGCGGCAGCGGCCTCCGCAGGGCCGAGTCTGACGAATCCGGCCCGGACCCGTTCCAGCAGCTCATCGATCCCCACCGGCTCCGGCCCGCGCTCGTGGCCGCCGCTCATTGCCAGTCCTCCGGACCTTCCACCTGTTCCAGCCGGAGCACGACACCGGACCGGCTGAAGCGCCGGATCCGCGGCAGCGGCGGATAGTACGCGTGGACGGAGACGGCGTGTTCGGTGGCGGACTCGTTCAGTACCTCGTGGACGTGGTGGCGACCGAATGCGCGGCCCTGTCCGGTGGCCAGCTCCCGGGAACGGTCGATGCCGTCGGCGAGTTCGAGGGTCCGCCAGCCGTCGGCGGGCAGCCGGGCCGCGAGCGAGAACTCCCGGAGGGTGCCGGCCGCGGTGGTGAAGGCGCCGATCGAATCGGCGTGGTCGTGCCAGCCGGTGCCGGTGCCCGGCGGCCAGCCGATCAGCCATGCCTCGCTGCCTGCGGGCCCGTCGAGGGGGATCCAGGTGCGCCCTTCGGGATCGAGCGGCAGCGAGGCGACGACCGTGGCGTCGGCGGCGACACGGCGGACGAAGGCGAGAAGTTCCGCGGCCGAGGGGCCGGAATCGGGCCCGGCGGCGGAGGGGACGAGGGCAGAGGGGGAGGAGGGGGCAGACACGGAAGCCGTCCTGAGGGATTCGCACGGAGGCACGGCCGCACGGCGGAGCGCACGGCACGGCAGGGAGGGGCGAGTCAGCAGGACGGGTGACACACGCAGCCCGCGTAGCGGACGAGGTCCATATGGACCCTCCGCCACAGGCGCACATCGGTGTCGGTCATGTTCCGGAGTACACCATGCGGGCCCGCGACGGTCAATTGACGTCCGCTGTCCGGTCGGAGCGTGCGGAGGCGCGCACGTCGCCGCCACGCACCGTGTTCGCCGCCGCATGGAGCTCCTGGGGCCGAACCCCACCGAACGATGCCACGAGATGACCGTCCGGCCTGATCAGCAGCACGGTGTGGGCCGACGCCCCCGGATAGCCCTCCGTCACCAGCAGTTCGCTGCTCACCGGTAGCGCCTCGACGGCCTCGGCGAGGCGCGGCATGACGCCCGCGGTCTTCCAGTGACGCCGGTCCCACACCCCTGTTCCCGGCGCCACCAGGACCACCAGGAGGTGCCCCAGCCCCAGTCGTTCACGCAGCCGCACCGTGGTGCCGTCGGGGGCGGTGACCCGTACGTCGGCGACCGGCGTACCGGGGGGCGTACCGACGGACGTGTGCGCCTCGGCGCGTGGGGGCGCAAGGGGCGAGTGTGCGTAGGAGGGGGGCGCACCGAGCGGGCCATGGCCCAGATGGCCATCGGCGAGGAGCGCGTCGTGCCCCCGTGCGCTCCCCGGGAGCAGGGTCCGCAGGCCGCCCGAGCCGCGCAGTATCGGCAGCGACTGGTCCGCGGCGCGCAGCCGAGCGGCCACCGCGGCCCGCCGCTCCGCCTGGTAGCTGTCGAGCAGGACCTCCGAGGGACCGTGGTGCCAGACCTCGGCCAGCTTCCACGCGAGGTTCTCCGCGTCCCGCAGTCCCTCGTCGACGCCCTGGGTGCCCAGCGCGCCCAGCAGATGGGCGGCGTCCCCGGCCAGGAAGGCCCGGCCGGCCCGCCAGCTCAGCGCGAGCCGGTGGTGCAGCGTGTACACGCCGGTGTCCAGCAGTTCGTACGGCGGTGTCTCCCCGCACCAGCCCGCCAGGGTGTCCCGGATCCGGGTGATCAGGGCGTCCGGGGTGACGAGTTCGCCGCGCGGCGGCAGCAGCCAGTCCAGCCGCCAGGCGCCGTCCGGCAGCGGCCGTGCGGTCACCTCGTCGCCGCCACCGCGCCACGGCGGCAGCCGGTGCAGCACCGCCTGCCCCGGCCAGGGCAGTTCGGTGCGCAGGGCCGCGACCGCATGCCGCTCCACCGCCGTCCGCCCGGGAAAGCGGATGTCGAGCAGCTTGCGCACCGTGGACCGGGCGCCGTCACAACCCACCAGGTAACTCCCGCGCCACCAGGTCGCGTTCGGCTCCCTGGTGTGCACCGTGACCCCGGCGGCGTCCTGCTCCAGCGTGTCGATCCGGCTGAACGGAACCACCCGCACCAGGTCCTGTGCCGCCACCGCGTCCCACAGACCGCGCGTCAGCGCGTGCTGCGGCAGATGGACGGGGGAGGGGGGCAGCGGATCTCCGTCGCGGGAGCCCTCACCGAGCACACCGAGCGGCAGTTCGCGGACGACCTGCCTGCGCCGGACGGACCGCCATCCGGACCACCGCGTCCCCTCGTGCCCGAGCGTCTTGCAGCCGAGCCGTTCCACCAGGTCGGCGGTGTCCTCGCGCAGTACCACGGTGCGGGCGGGGCGCGTCTCGTTCGTGGCCGGGTCCTCGTCGAGCACGACGCAGGGCACGCCCTGCGCGGCGAGGGCGAGCGACAGCGTCAGGCCGACCGGGCCCGCGCCGACGACGATCACCGGGTCCACGGGGCAGCTCCTCGGACCGGTGCGCACGGCGCGGACGAGGGCGACACGAAGGCGCGCCCCGGCATCGGGACGGGGCGTGGCGGAGGTGTGGCGGCGAAGGGGGCAGGGGGCGCGATCACAGAACGTATGCAACCCACTGCCGGTGCCTGCGTCAAGCGACACCGGAGGCGGTGAGGCAGTGATGGCGCATTCGTTGCCGCCCCACGGGGACGCGGAGCGACGGGCCGTCGCACCGCGCCGCCCACCATCATGACGAGCGCCGGCGCACCGATGTTCTCCGGTGCGCCCGGATGCGACCCCGGCGACCACCGGTGTTCGTCGCCGGGAGGCCCGTCGCCCGGCCCGGCCCCGGACGATGTCACGGCGGCGGCACCGAGGCCGTCGGCCCTCCCACCGTACGGGCGTCCGAACTCCCCGGCGTCCGACAGCCCTTCCGTGCCGCCGGGGACACGGGCCGGGACGGCGTGCCGGGCGAGGGCCGTGGCCGGAGCCGTCGCACGGGACGGCGATGGGGGAGAGCGGTGTCGATGTCACCGCTCTCCCCCATGCCCCGTGTTCCGAAGGCGCCCCCTCGCGCGGGACCACCGCTCTCAGTGACTGCCGGGACCCGCCGTACCGCCGTCCGCGTCCGGGCCGGCCGGACCGGAGTCGGCCGGAAGGAGCAGGGCCCCGCCCGGCGCGGCCGCCGCCGTCACCGCGACGCCGGTCCTGGCACGCCGCCCGCGCTTCTCGATCCACGTGGCGAGCGCCGAGAGCAGCAGGCACATGCCGACGTAGATGGCGCCGATGACGATGATGGTCGAGACGTACGGGTACTGGCCGTTCACCTGCGTGTTGGACGCGATCAGACGGGCGGTCTGAAGCAGCTCCGGGTACAGGATGATGAATCCCAGCGAGGTGTCCTTCAGGGTGACCACGAGCTGGCTGATGATGGTCGGCAGCATCGCCCTTACCGCCTGCGGCATGAGGACGGTGACCATCACCTGGGTCTTGCTCATGCCCAGGGCGTACGCGGCCTCGCGCTGGCCCCTGGGCACCGAGTTGATGCCGGCGCGCAGCACCTCGGCCTGGACGCAGCCGTTGTAGACGGACAGCCCGAGGGCCAGCGCCCACATCGAGTAGTCGGTGAGGAAGCCCACCCAGATCGCGTAGATGGTGATCAGCAGCGGGATCGAGCGGAACAGCTCGATGAACGCGGTGGCCAGCCAGCGGACCGGCTTGTGGTCCGAGAGGCGGCCCACGGCGAGGACCACACCGAGGATCAGCGACCCGACCGCGGCGAGGCCGAATGCCTTCAGCGTGGCGAGTACGGCGTCGGCGATGTTCTGCCGGATACCGGCGTAGTTGAAGATGTCCCACATCTCGGGGGCCAGATGCCCCTTGTCGGACAGCCGCACGACGCTGACCGCGAGCAGGGCCAGGATGGCCAGGGACCCGACGACCGCGTAGATCCGGTTGCGTACGACGGCCTTCGGGCCCGGTGTGTCATAGAGCACGCTGGCACTCATCGGGCGACCTCCATGCGACGTTCGACCATCCAGAACAGGCCGCTGATGGCAAAGGTGACGACCAGGTAGCCGAGGGCCACCCAGATGAAGACGGGGGTGATGGCGTAGCCCCGGTCGCTCATGAGCTTCTGCCAGCCGAACAGCTCCGTGACGCTGAAGGCACCCGCGATCGCCGAGTTCTTGGTGAGTGCGATGAAGATGCTGCTCAGCGGCGGGATGACGGTCCGTGTGGCCTGCGGCAGCACCACGATCCTCAGCGTCTGGGAGAACGTCATGCCGATGGAGCGGGCGGCCTCGGCCTGCCCCAGGGGAACGGTGCCGATGCCCGAGCGGACCGCTTCGCACACGAACGACGAGGTGTAGAAACCGAGCGCCAGCGAACCGAGCAGGAACGGGCTCATGCCGGGGAAGAGGATTTCGGGTACGACGAAGAAGGAGACCAGGAAGAGCAGTGTCAGCGGGGTGTTGCGCAGCAGTGTCACCCAGGCGGTGCCGAAGACCCGCAGCGGTGGCACCGGAGAGACCCTGAGACCGGCGATGAGGACACCGAGGACCAGCGCGATGACCGAGCTGACGACGGTGATCGACACGGTTCCTATGAAGCCGTCGCGGAATTCCGGGAAATTGTCGAGCAGTACATTCATGAGATCTCCGCGTCGGCTGTCAGCGGCATCGGGGCAGGGGGGAAGGGGCGCCCCGTACGCGTTCCGGAAGGCGGAACCGCGTACGGGACACGTCGGTCGGCTGCTCGGTCAGTAGCGCTCGACGGTGGGCGGAGCCACGTACTTCGAGCCGGACAGACCGAGGGTTGCGTCGTAGATCTTCTGGTACGTTCCGTCGCCGACGTGCTTCTCCAGGGAGCTGTTGATGGCGTCGCGCAGCACCTTGTCGCCCTTGTTGAGGCCCACGCCGTACGGCTCCTCCGTGAACGGCTTGCCGACGACCTTCAGCTTCTCGGGGTTCTGCGCGGCGTAGCCCTTGAGGATCGAGTCGTCCGTGGTGACCGCGTCGACCTGCTTGGTCAACAACTGCTGCACGCAGTCGGAGTACTTGGCGAGCTCGACGACCTTCGCGCCGTACTCGGGCTTCTTGATCTCTTGGAGCGGCGTGGAGCCGACGATGGAGCACACCTTCTTGTCCTTCACGGCGTCCTTGCCGGTGATGGAGGTGTCGTCCTTGCGCACGAGCAGGTCGGCGCCCGCCTTGTAGTACGGGCCGGCGAAGCCGACCTGCTTCTTGCGCTCGTCGTTGATCGTGTAGGTGCCGACGAAGTAGTCGACCTGCCCCTTCGAGATCGCGGTCTCACGGATGCCCGAGTCCACGGTCTTCCACTCGATCTGGTCCTTCGAGAAGCCGAGGTCGGCGGCGATCATCGTGGCGATCTCGATGTCGAAGCCGGAGCGCTCCTTCGTCGACTGGTCCTCGAACCCGAGGTAGGGCTGGTCGGCCTTGGCGCCGATGATCAGCTTGCCGCGCTTCTTCGCCTCCTTGAAGGTCGGCGAGTCCAGGTCGACGCCCGTCGCGACGGTGTACTTCGGCAACTCGGGTGCGCCCGAGGCGCCGGGCTTGGTCCCGGCGGGCTTGTCGCCGGCCGAGCCCTCCTTGCCACCGCAGGCGGTCGCGGTCAGGGTGAGCACGGCGATGGCCGCGACGGCGGCCGACTTGCGGAGATTCATGTGAACTTTCCTTATGCCGTAGGTCGTTGTCATCAGTGGTGAAGGATCTTCGAGAGGAAGTCCTTGGCCCGGTCGCTGCGCGGGTTGCTGAAGAACTGGTCGGGCGCGGCCTCTTCGACGATCTTTCCGTCCGCCATGAAGACGACCCGGTTCGCGGCCGAACGCGCGAAGCCCATCTCGTGCGTGACCACGACCATCGTCATGCCCTCGCGGGCGAGCTGCTGCATGACGTCCAGCACCTCGTTGATCATCTCCGGGTCGAGCGCGGAGGTCGGCTCGTCGAAGAGGATCACCTTGGGATCCATCGCCAACGCCCGTGCGATGGCCACGCGTTGCTGCTGACCGCCGGAGAGCTGGGCCGGGTACTTGTCGGCCTGCGTCGCGACACCCACCCGCTCCAGCAGCGAACGGGCCTTGTCCTCGGCGGCCTTCTTGTCCGTCTTGCGGACCTTTATCTGACCCAGCATCACATTTTCGAGCACCGTCTTGTGCGCGAAGAGATTGAACGACTGGAAAACCATCCCGACATCGGCACGCAGTCGTGCCAGCTCCCGGCCCTCCTGCGGCAGCGGCTTGCCGTCGATCGTGATGGCGCCCGAGTCGATCGTCTCCAAGCGGTTGATCGTGCGGCACAGCGTGGACTTCCCGGACCCGGAGGGTCCGATGACGACCACGACCTCGCCCCGGGCGATGGTCAGGTCGATGTCCTGGAGCACATGCAGCGCGCCGAAGTGCTTGTTGACGTTGCTCAGTACGACAAGGTCGTTCGCCGCGGCTGCGGCGTCCTCGGCGCCCTTGGTCACTGAAACTCCGCTCATCGGCTTCTTGCTCCGTCCTCCTCGGTTGGGAAGGACCATAGGGGCCGGTGCGACCAGCGTCATCACATCTGAGCGAGAATTGAGGATAACGATCCGGTGGCATCCGGACACTCCCCGTGAGCGGGGGTGCGGATGCGGCATCCCGGGCGTACCGGGTGGATAACGGATGGCTGGATGCGACCGGTGAACCCTTGACGGACACACCGCCCATCGGAGTGGATGCCCTGGTACGCCATGACGTGAAACACCTCCGTACGGGAAAGTGACGAGAGGTGCACGGAACCGGCACCGACACACAGCACGCACGCCGCGCGGCATCCTTCGCGCGGCGCGTGGCACCGCACCGACGACGGAAGGGAGTCGCATGAGACTGTTGCTCGTCGAGGACGACAACCACGTCGCGGCCGCCCTCTCCGCGATCCTCGCCCGGCACGGCTTCCGGGTCGTGCACGCGCGCACGGGCGAGGAGGCGCTCCACGCGCTGCTGCCCGCGGACACGGAACCCTTCGGCGTCGTGCTCCTCGACCTCGGGCTGCCCGACCAGGACGGCTACGAGGTCTGCGGCAAGATCCGCAAGCGCACCTCCACGCCGGTGATCATGGTGACCGCCCGCGCCGACGTCCGGTCGCGGATCCACGGCCTCAACCTCGGCGCCGACGACTACGTCGTCAAGCCCTACGACACCGGCGAACTCCTCGCCCGCATCCACGCCGTCAGCCGGCGCAACTCCACCGGCGAGGACACCGCGTCCACACCGGTCGCCGCGCTGCACCTCGGGCACGTCCGGATCGAGCTGCCCACCCGGCGGGTCAGCGTCGACGGCGCCGAAATCCAGCTCACCCGCAAGGAGTTCGATCTGCTCGCGCTGCTGGCCCAACGGCCGGGCGTGGTCTTCCGCCGGGAGCAGATCATCAGCGAGGTGTGGCGCACGAGTTGGGAGGGCACCGGGCGGACCCTCGAAGTGCACGTCGCGTCCCTGCGTTCCAAGCTGAGGCTGCCCGCGCTGATCGAGACGGTGCGCGGCGTCGGCTACCGCCTCGTCGCCCCGACCGCGTAGAGGCGTACGTCCCAGGTGCGCACCCGGCTGCTTCCCCTGCTCATCGTGCTCATGGCGAGCGTGCTGCTCGCCCTCGGCTTCCCGCTGGCCGTGAGCGTGGCCAACGCCCAGCAGCAGCGCGTCGTCATCGACCGCATCGACGACGCGGCTCGGTTCGCCGCGCTGGCCCAGTTCGTCGCCGAGCGCGGCCCGGGGTACGACGAGCGGCGGCGCACCCTGCGCGGCGAACTCGACACCTACGCCTCGGTGTACGGCATCCGCGCCGGTGTCTTCTACCGCGACGACAGCGCCCTGGCCAAGGCGCCCACGGACTGGCAACTGCCCCTGGACGGGGAGGGGAGGGAGGCGTTCAAGGAGGCGCTCCTCGGCCGTCGCAGCCACGACCCGCCCCAGGTCTGGCCCTGGCAGCGGGGGAGGATCGTCATCGCCTCGCCCGTCGTACGGGACGGCGACGTCGTCGCCGTCGTGGTCATCGACTCGCCCACCTCCCAGATGCGCTCGCGCACCCTGAACGGCTGGCTGCTGATCGCCGCCGGCGAGGCGGTCGCCATGCTGGTGGCGGTCGGTGCCGCGATCAGACTCACCGGCTGGGTCCTGCTGCCGGTGCGGACCCTGGACGCGGCCACCCACGACATCGCCAGCGGCCGGATGAGATCGAGAGTGGCCGCTTCCGGCGGCCCGCCGGAACTCAGGCGCCTGGCCCGGTCGTTCAACGAGATGGCCGACAACGTGGAGAACGTGCTGGAACAGCAGCGCGCCTTCGTCGCGGACGCCTCGCACCAGTTGCGCAACCCGCTGGCCGCGCTGTTGCTGCGGATCGAGCTGCTCGCCCTCGAACTCCCCCAGGGGAACGAGGAGATCGCCTCCGTGCGCACCGAGGGCAAGCGCCTCGCGCAGGTCCTGGACGACCTGCTCGACCTGGCGCTCGCCGAACACACCGCGGCGGACCTGCGACTCACGGACATCGGCGCGCTCGCCGGGGAACGCGTCGCCTCCTGGCGCCCGGTCGCGGAGGAGAAGGGTGTACGGCTCGGCACCGACGGTGCGTCCGCCGTGACGGCCTGGGCGGACCCCATCGCGCTGTCCAGTGTTCTCGACGCCGTCATCGACAACGCCCTGAAATTCACCCCGGCCGGCGAAGAGGTCCTGGTCACGGTCGGTTCCGGAGCCGACGACGTCACGGTCGTCGTCGCCGACCGCGGCCCCGGCCTGACCGCGCAGGAGAGGGAGCGCGTCGGGGACCGGTTCTGGCGCAGCAACCAGCACCAGAACGTGAAGGGCTCGGGTCTCGGACTCTCCATCTCCCAGGCGCTCCTGGCCGCGGGCGGGGGGTCTCTCGGCTACGCCGCCAATGAGCCGCACGGGCTCCGGGTCACGGTGACGCTGCCGCGCGAGCGCCCGCAGGGCTGAGCGGGCGCGCGGGACGGCGGCGGACAGGAAGCGGCGAAGGCACGGATCACGGCTTCACCGAGCGGTAGTAGCGCTTGGCCCCCTCGTGCAGGGGCAGCGGATCGGTGTAGATGGCCGTGCGCAGATCCACCAGCTGGGCCGCGTGCACCTCGCGTCCGATGCGGTCCCGGCTGTCGATCACGGTCCGGGTGAACACCTCGGTCAGCGCCGGATCCGTGCGATCGGTGGTCACCAGCACATTGGCGATGGCCACCGTCGGCACCGCCTGCCCCTGCTGCACGGTCCGGTAGGCGTCCGCCGGCATCACCGCCGACCGGTAGTGACGGGCGGACCCGCCCGCCGACTGGAGCTCCTTGATCAGCTGGGCCTCCAGCGGCACGAGCCGGATCGGGAACCGGTCCGAGAGTTCCTGCACTGCCGAGGTGGGCAGCCCGCCGGACCAGAAGAACGCGTCCAGCCGATCACGCTCCAACTGCTTGGGCATGGTGTCGATGCCGTCGGGAATCGGCGTGATGCCGTGCACGGGATCGATACCGGCGGCCGTCAGGAGCCGGTCGGCCACCAGCCGTACGCCCGAGCCCGGCTGCCCCACCCCGACCCGTCTGCCGCGCAGGTCCGAGACCCGGCGGACCGGCGAGTCCCGGGGCACCACCAGCTGGATGTAGTCGTCGTACAACCGGACGCAGCCCCGCAGCCGGCCGGCCCCCGGGCCGCCCTCGCGCAGATAGGTGGCGAGGGCGTCGGCGGTGGCGATGGTGAAGTCCGCCTCGCCGGTCGCCACCCGCGCGATGTTCTGCTGCGACCCCTCGCTCGTCCGGAGCCGGATCGACACCTGCGGCAGGTCCTCGGCCAGATCGCCCCGCAGCCGCTCGCCGTAGCGCTGGTACACCCCGCTGCGCACCCCGGTGCTGAACGTCAGCGTGCCGCTCGGAGCCTGCCCTCCGAGCGGGAGCAGCCACCACAGCAGCAGTCCGAGCACGACGACGAGGGCGGCGCACACCTGGAAGGAACGCCGACGGCCGACGCGGGACAGTGCCTGGAGCATGGCGGCGATCCTGCCAGCCGTTCGGGGCGATGACCAGGGCCGGAACCTCCGGCGCCGGAGGCACTCCCGGGACCGCCTACCCTTGAGGGATGACCAGCAGCAGCGACCGGAGCCTCGCAGTGGACGTTCAGGGAACCAAAAGCTACGAAATCCGCACCTACGGGTGCCAGATGAACGTCCACGACTCCGAGCGGCTGTCCGGACTGCTGGAGGACGCCGGGTACGTGCGCGCCGCGGAGGGCTCCGACGGCGACGCCGACGTCGTCGTCTTCAATACCTGCGCGGTGCGGGAGAACGCCGACAACAAGCTCTACGGCAACCTCGGCCGGCTCGCCCCGATGAAGACCCGGCGCCCCGGCATGCAGATCGCCGTCGGCGGCTGCCTGGCCCAGAAGGACCGCGCCACCATCGTCGAACGGGCCCCCTGGGTGGACGTCGTCTTCGGCACGCACAACATCGGCAAGCTGCCGGTGCTGCTGGAGCGCGCCCGCGTCCAGGCGGAGGCCCAGATCGAGATCGCCGAATCGCTGGAGGCGTTCCCCTCCACCCTCCCCACCCGGCGCGAGTCCGCCTACGCGGCCTGGGTCTCCATCTCCGTCGGCTGCAACAACACCTGCACCTTCTGCATCGTCCCGGCGCTGCGCGGCAAGGAGAAGGACCGCCGCACCGGCGACATCCTCGCCGAGATCGAGGCACTGGTCGCCGAGGGCGTCTCGGAGATCACCCTGCTCGGCCAGAACGTGAACGCGTACGGCTCCGACATCGGCGACCGGGAGGCGTTCTCCAAGCTGCTGCGCGCCTGCGGGGCGATCGACGGCCTGGAGCGGGTCCGCTTCACCTCGCCGCACCCCCGCGACTTCACCGACGACGTGATCGCGGCCATGGCCGAGACACCCAATGTGATGCCGCAGCTGCACATGCCGCTGCAGTCGGGTTCGGACACGGTCCTCAGGGCCATGCGGCGCTCGTACCGTCAGGAGCGGTTCCTCGGCATCATCGAGAAGGTGCGCGCCGCCATGCCGGACGCCGCCATCTCCACCGACATCATCGTGGGCTTCCCCGGCGAGACCGAGGAGGACTTCGAGCAGACCCTGCACGTGGTCCGCGAGGCGCGCTTCGCCAACGCCTTCACCTTCCAGTACTCCAAGCGCCCCGGCACCCCGGCCGCCGAGATGGAGGGGCAGATCCCCAAGGAGGTCGTCCAGGAGCGGTACATGCGTCTGTCCGCCCTCCAGGAGGAAATCTCCTGGGAGGAGAACAAGAAGCAGGTCGGCCGGACGCTGGAGGTCATGGTCGCGGAGGGCGAGGGCCGCAAGGACGGAGCCACCCACCGCCTCTCCGGCCGCGCCCCCGACAACCGCCTGGTCCACTTCACCAAGCCGGACGAGGAGGTACGCCCGGGCGACGTGGTGACCGTGGAGATCACCTACGCGGCCCCGCACCACCTGCTCGCCGAGGGTCCCGCCGCCCGCGTGCGGCGGACCCGGGCCGGCGACGCCTGGGAGAAGCGCAACGCAACCGAGGCGGCCAAGCCGGCCGGGGTGATGCTGGGGCTGCCCGGCATCGGTGCCCCCGCGCCGCTGCCCGCCGCCGCGGCTCCTGGCTGCGGCTGCGACTGAGCGTCCGTCGGGCGGCCTCCGCGCGGGCGGTCACGCCCGGTCGGAGGCCGCCCGACGGGTTCCGAGGTCGAGGGCGTCGGACCGGTCGGCCACGACCGCCCCGGTCCACCCGCCGGGCGGCAGCGGCCGTCCGGCGCCGTGCACCCACGCAGTACGCTGCCCACCATGCTTGTCGCCGCCGCAGTCTGCCCCTGTCCCCCTCTGCTGGTGCCCGAGGTCGCCGCAGGTGCCGCGCCCGAGCTCGACGGGCTGCGTGACGCCTGCGCCACGGCCCTGGAGGAACTCGCCGCCGCACGGCCCGACCTGCTGATCGTCGTCGGGCCCGCGGCCCACGCCGGCCGCGGGCCGCACCCCGAGGGAGCCACAGCCACCTTCGCGGGCTTCGGCGTCGACCTCGGCGTACGGCTCGGGCGCGCGCAGCAGCCGCCCGCCGAACGTCCGCTTCCGCCGTCCCTGGCCGTCGGCGCCTGGCTGCTCGCCCGGGCCGACCGGACCGACGTGCCGGTCGAGGGCCTCGGCGTGGGAGAACCGCTCGAAACGGAACACTGCGTGAGCACCGGCCGCGACCTGGCCGCGCGGGCGGACCGGGTCGCGCTGCTGGTGATGGGCGACGGCAGCGCCTGCCGCACGCTCAAGGCCCCCGGCTATCTGGACGAACGCGCCGAGGCATTCGACGCCGCGGCCGCCCGCGCCCTCGGCGCCGCCGATCCCGCCGCGCTGATCGCGCTGGACGCGTCACTGGCGTACCGGCTCAAGGCGGCGGGCCGGGCACCGTGGCAGGTGCTCGCGGGGGCGGCCGAAGGTGCCGGCCTGCGCGGCCGACTGCTCCACGAGGACGCCCCGTACGGCGTGGGCTATTTCGTCGCCGCCTGGTCCTGAGCGCGCCAGCCGGGGCTGCCCCGCCGGGGCAGCCCCGTCCGTGCGATGCCGCCCGGACCGCCTCCGTGGTACCGCACCGGGACGGCGGCGGCCGTGTCACCGCTCCGCCGCACGGCCGTCCGCCGACTCGTTCGCCTGATGGTCACGGAGCGGGCGGGGTGGTCGGCGGCGTACCGTCCTCCCGCTCGTGCGCACTCTCCTCGGGCTTGTGGGCCAGACGCTCGACCGCTTCCTTGGCCTTCCTCGTGCCGGAATCGATCTTGTCGCTGTACTTGTGCTTGGTCTTCTCGTCGACCGTCCGTGCCGCCTTGTCGAGACCCTGGTCGATCTTGCCCCCGTGCTGATGCGCGAGTTCGCCGACCTTGTCCTTGGCGGGACTCAGCTTGGCCTTCAACGTGTCCAGGAAGCCCATCGGGCACCTTCTCTGCTGGGGGACCATGGCCGGGTGTCCGGTCGGCCGGGCCACCGACGGTGTCACCGCGCGGCGACGCCACCGGATCGCAAACCATGCGAAACACCCGTATTCACCTATGAATTCTACTGGTGCGGGCAGGGATTCGCCGTTGGGAGCCGAGGGGCGACGGACGACCGTCCACGTAGGAGGGCGGGTACGGGGGCCGGTGCGGCCCGGCGATACGGACCGGGGCACCCCATGGGTTCGGGAACGGGGCGGGACGTTTGCGAGACTGAGGCGGTGAGAAGCTCAGCTCCCGCACCGCGGGTCATCACCGTCGTCGGTCCCACTGCCGCCGGAAAGTCCGATCTGGGAGTATTCCTGGCACAGCAGCTGAACGGCGAGGTGGTGAACGCCGACTCCATGCAGCTCTACCGCGGCATGGACATCGGCACCGCCAAACTGACACCCGACGAGCGCGGGAACGTTCCGCACCACCTCCTGGACATCTGGGACGTCACCGAGACCGCCAGCGTCGCCGAGTACCAGCGGCTGGCCCGGGCCGAGATCGACCGGCTGCTGGCAGCGGGCCGTACCCCGGTCCTGGTCGGCGGTTCGGGGCTCTACGTGAAGGGCGCCATCGACGCCCTTGAGTTCCCCGGCACCGACCCCGACGTGCGGACCAGGCTGGAGGCGGAGCTGGACGAGCGCGGTTCCGGGTTCCTGCACGCCCGTCTCGCCGCCGCCGACCCCGAGGCGGGCCGGGCCATCCTGCCGAGCAACGGCCGCCGGATCGTCCGGGCCCTCGAAGTCATCGAGATCACCGGCAAGCCCTTCACCGCCAACCTCCCGGGCAACGACGCGGTGTACGACACCGTGCAGATCGGCGTCGACGTGGCCCGTCCGGAGCTCGACGAACGCATCGCCCGGAGGGTCGACCGGATGTGGGAGGCCGGACTCGTCGCGGAGGTGCGCGCCCTGGAGGAACTCGGCCTGCGCGACGGACGCACCGCGTCCCGGGCACTCGGCTACCAACAGGTGCTGGCCGCGCTGGCCGGGGAGTGCACCGAGGACGAGGCGCGCGCCGAGACCGTCCGCGCCACCAAACGCTTCGCGCGTCGTCAGGACTCGTGGTTCCGCCGCGACCCCCGGGTCCACTGGCTGAGCGGTGCAGCGGAGCACCGCGGGGAACTCCCGGGGCAGGCGCAGGCGTTGGTCGAACGAGCGGTTACAGCCTGATCACGTGATGGCATCGGGAAGCCCCGCCCGTCATTTCGGTGCCCCGGAGCGTGCCATCATCGAGCATCGATCGATCAGTGGAGTCCGAGTTGGGAGGGCGCGTGGCGATGGAGGCCGGCCCTCGCGACACGGAAGACGACGCACCGGGCACGGGACACGAGCCGGGCCACCTGAGCCCCGACGGACCCGATGAGCTCGATGTGGCCCCGGAGGTCGAGGTCGAGCTGCGCCCCGCGAGGCGTCTGCGCATCTGGCAGCTCGCACCGATCGTCGCGCTCGCGGCCGTCGGCTCCCTGATGTTCGCCTTCCCCCTCGCCTTCGAGTTCGGCGGTGGCGACGGCGGCGCGGTCGTCGCCATGCTGGGGCTGCTCATCAGCGGCTGCGCCGCGGGCTGGGGCATGATGGCCGCCCGACGCGTCGGTCACACCTGGCCCGGGCTGCCGCAGCGGGGCACGGGCGAGCGGTCCGACTGGCGCGTGATCGCCCTTTACGTCGCCGTGTGCCTGGCACTGGTGGCGCTGGCCGTCTGGCGCGTGGACCGGCTGCGCCACTGACCGGCCCCGGCACGGCCCGGCCCCCTCCGGAGCCGTCCGGCCCCGTGCCCCGTGCGGACGGCCCCTCCGTCCCGTTCCGGCGGCGATCGCCCATCGGCCCGGTTTCGGCGGTTGTCGGTGCCGCCTCGTACAGTTGCCCTGTGAGCACCTCGCAGATCGCCTTCCTCAAGGGCCACGGCACCGAGAACGACTTCGTGATCGTTCCCGACCCGGACAACGCCCTGGACCTGCCCGCCACCCTCGTCGCCCGCCTGTGCGACCGCCGGGCCGGTGTCGGCGGGGACGGGCTGCTGCACGTCGTGCGGTCCGCCGCGCATCCCGAGGCACGGACCATGGCGGGCGAGGCCGAGTGGTTCATGGACTACCGCAACGCCGACGGCTCGATCGCCGAGATGTGCGGCAACGGCGTCCGCGTCTTCGCCCGCTACCTCCAGCGCGCCGGACACGCCGAGGAGGGCGACCTCGCCGTCGCGACCCGGGGCGGTGTGAAGCGGGTGCACCTCGCCAAGAACGGCGACATCACCGTCTCCATGGGGCGCGCGATCCTGCCCGAGGACGGCGTCACGGTCGATCTGGGCGGCCGCAGCTGGCCCGCCCGCAACGTGAACATGGGAAATCCGCACGCCGTCGCCTTCGTCGACGACCTGGCACACGCCGGAGACCTCCTGTCCGTACCGCCGTACAGCCCCGCGTCCGTGTACCCCGACGGCGTCAACATCGAGTTCGTCGTCGACCGCGGGCCGCGCCATGTGGCCATGCGCGTCCATGAGCGCGGCTCGGGCGAGACCCGCTCCTGCGGCACGGGTGCCTGTGCCGTGGCCGTCGCGACGGCCCGCAGGGACGGCACGGACCCGGCGCAGACCGGCACCCCGGTCACGTACACCGTCGACCTGCCCGGCGGCACCCTCGTCATCACCGAACAGCCGGACGGCGAGATCGAGATGACCGGTGCCGCCGTGATCGTCGCCGAGGGAGTCATCGATCCTGACTGGTCGGCCCCGCGCCCCTGACACCGCCCCCGGGGCCTCCGCGCGAAACGACCGGGCGGCTCCCGGCGCGCCGAAACGGAAGGGAGCACGACTTCGCTCGAATGGGTGATCCGTTTCACGCTGGGCGAGAGGGGGACTCCGCCACGTGGTGGGCTCGGTAGCATCAAGCACCGGCCCGGAGGCGCGACCGCACCTTTCCCTCGCCGGTCGACGTCGCCGGAGGTGCCCCATGAGCGCAGAGGCCGCCAAACCAGGTGTTCCCACCCGCAGGCGGGGCCGTCCCCGGATCGACCTCCGCAGGCTCGGCCGCGTCGCCCTGCTCGGGGCCGTCCCCCGTGACCGGCTGCCCGCCGCGATCGGCCATGTCGTCGAGGCGCACCGGGCCCGCCACCCGGACGCCGACCTCTCCCTGCTGCACCGCGCCTACGTGCTGGCCGAGTCCTCGCACCGCGGACAGATGCGCAAGAGCGGCGAGCCCTACATCACCCACCCGCTCGCAGTCACCCTGATCCTCGCCGAACTCGGCGCCGAGACCACGACCCTGACCGCCTCGCTCCTCCACGACACCGTGGAGGACACCGACGTGACGCTCGATCAGGTGCGGGAGCAGTTCGGCGAGGAGGTCGGCTACCTCGTCGACGGCGTCACGAAGCTGGAGAAGGTCGACTACGGCGCCGCGGCCGAACCCGAAACCTTCCGCAAGATGCTGGTCGCCACCGGCGACGACGTCCGGGTGATGTCGATCAAACTCGCCGACCGCCTGCACAACATGCGGACCCTCGGAGTGATGCGCCCGGAGAAGCAGGCGAGGATCGCCAAGGTCACCCGCGACGTGCTGATCCCGCTGGCCGAACGGCTCGGCGTCCAAGCCCTCAAGACCGAACTCGAGGACCTCGTCTTCGCGATCCTGCACCCCGAGGAGTACGAACGGACCCGCGCGCTGATCGCCGCCGCCGGCCCGGACCCGCTCGCAGGCATCGCCGAGAACGTCGCCGCGGTCCTGCGCGAGGCCGGCATCCCGGCCGACGTGCTCATCAGACCCCGCCACCACCTCTCCGTGCACCGGGTCCGGATCAAACGCGGCGAGTTGCGCGGCACCGACTTCGGGCGGCTCCTCGTCCTCGTCGGCGAGGACGCCGACTGCTATGCCGTGCTCGGCGAACTCCACACCTGCTTCACCCCGGTGATCTCCGAGTTCAAGGACTTCGTCGCCGCCCCCAAGTTCAACCTCTACCAGTCGCTGCACACCGCGGTCGTCGGCCCCGAGGGCGCCGTGGCGGAAGTCCTCATCCGCACGCACCGGATGCACCGGGTCGCCGAGGCGGGCGTCATCGCCCTCGGCAATCCGTACGCCGCGGACCACGGCTCCGCGGCCCAGGCCGCCGAACCCGCCGACGGCGAACGCGCCGACCCGACCCGGCCCGGCTGGCTCTCCAGACTCCTCCAGTGGCAGCAGTCGGCCCCGGACCCCGACACCTTCTGGACCACACTCCGCGCCGACCTCGCCGAGGACCGGGAGATCACCGTCTTCCGCACCGACGGCGGCACGCTCGGACTGCCCGCCGGGGCCAGTTGCGTCGACGCCGCCTACGCGCAGTACGGGGACGGGGCGCACGACTGCATCGGGGCCCGGGTCAACGGCCGACTGGCCACCCTGGGCACCGTGCTGAACGACGGTGACACGGTGCAGCCGCTGCTCGCCGAGGACGCCGGATCCGGTCCCTCGCCCGCCTGGCTCGACCATGCCCGGACCCCCGCCGCCCGCATCTCCATCACCGGCTGGCTGGACGCCCATCCGGAGGCCCTCCAGGGGCCGCACGGCAGTGGCCCCGCCGGGACCCGGCCCGAGCCGCAGCCCCAGGCCGACACCGCGGCCGGGGGCGACCACCGGCCCGGATCCGGCGCCACGAGTGCCGTGGCGGACCGGCCGGGAGCCGTGCGCCTGGCGGGCTGCTGCACCCCCGTACCCCCCGACGACATCACCGGATTCCTCGTCCGCGGCGGCGTGGTCACCGTGCACCGGCGGGAGTGCCCGGCAGCGGTCCGGATGCGGTCCACCGGCCGGGCACCGGTCGGTGTGAGCTGGGGCGAGGCGGCCGGGTGCCGGGTTACCCTGACCGCCGAATCATTCGGTCGCCCCGGGCTGCTCGCCGACCTCACCGAGGCGATCGCGACCGCGGGCGCGGCAGTCGTCTCCGCCACCGTCGAACCGCCGAGCGAGCAACGTGTCCGGCACACCTACACCCTGCAACTCCCCGACGCCGCCGGTCTGCCGGCACTGATGCGCGCCATGCGCGACGTGCCCGGGGTCTACGACGTGAACCGGGCCCGCCACCCCGCGGCGGCCCTCTGACCCCGGGAGCGGAGCACCATCCGCCGCAGCGGACTCGTTCGAGTGGTGCGGCGCGTGCCGCGCCCGCCCGGCCCCGAGTCGCTGGTAGCGGTAGTTCATGCCGTTCATCTCCCGCCGTCTGCGGGCCGCCCTGCTGGCCACCGCATCGGCCGCCCTCGTCGCCGCAGCCCTTCCGACACCCGTGCCGCTCGGCATCGGCGACCCGCTCTTTCCCCACCTCGGCAATCCCGGATACGACGTCCTCGCATACGACATCGGGCTGACCTACCACGGCAGCAACAGCGCACCGCTGGATGCCGTCACCACCATCGAGGCCCGGACCACCGAACCGCTGGACCGGATCAACCTGGACTTCACCCACGGCACCGTCCGCAGCGTCGAAGTCAACGGATTGCGGGCCGACTTCGCCACGGCGGACGAGGACCTGGTCGTCCGGCCGGTCGGCCGCCTCCCGGCCGGGGTGCCGCTGCGCATCACCGTCCACCACACCAGCGATCCGAGCGGCGACCGGGAGAGCGGAGGCTGGGTGCGCACCGCCGACGGCCTGGTCATGGCCAACCAGGCCGACGCCGCGCACCGCGTCTTCCCTGGCAACGACCACCCCGCCGACAAGGCGTACTTCACCTTCCGGATCACCGCGCCCAAGGACATCACCGTGGTCGCCAACGGCCTGCCCGTCGGCAAGGTCCGGCACGGAGCCGACACCACCTGGACGTACCGGACCCAACACCCCATGGCCACCGAACTGGCCCAGGTCGGCATCGGGACTTCCACCGTCCTCCACCGCACGGGACCGCACGGGCTGCCGGTGCGCGACGTGGTTCCGAGCGCCGACCGCGAGCTGCTGGAACCCTGGCTCGCGCGGACGCCCGGCCAACTCGCCTGGATGGAGGAGCAGGTCGGCCGCTACCCCTTCGGCAGGTACGGACTGCTCGTCGCCGACACCGATACCGGCTTCGAGCTGGAGACCCAGACGCTCTCGCTCTTCGAGCGGTCCCTGTTCGCCGGGAACAACTACCCCGCGTGGTACGTCGAATCGATCATGGTGCACGAACTCGCCCACCAGTGGTTCGGCGACAGCGTCTCCCCGCTCGGCTGGTCCGATCTCTGGCTCAACGAGGGGCACGCCACCTGGTACGAGGCCCGCTACGCGGAGGAGCACGGCGGCGAGTCGCTGGAGAGCCGGATGCACGACGCCTACGTCAGGTCCGACGGCTGGCGCGCCGTCGGCGGTCCGCCGGCCCGCCCCGACGCCCCAGCCCCCGGCCAGAAGCTCAGCCTGTTCCGGCCGGTGGTCTACGACGGCAGCGCACTGGTCCTGTACGCGCTGCGCCAGGAGATCGGCGCGAGCGCCTTCGACCGGCTGGAGCGGAGCTGGGTGAGGAAGCACCGGGACGCCAACGCGGACACCGAGGACTTCGTCCGGCTGGCGTCGCAGGTGGCGGGCCGTGACCTGACGCCGTTCCTCGACGGCTGGCTGTACGGCGCGAAGACCCCGCCAATGCCCGGGCGCCCCCGCTGGCACAGTGCGACACCGGCCGACCGGCGATAAACCCGGGTGACGTGTCCGACGGCGCATGCCACTATCGACGGGTCGCCACGGCGACCGGACCGGTGATTCCGCCCGATTCGTCAGGCGGGGAATCATCGTGAGAGGTCACACGTTGTGACTGATGTAACGGACTTCCATCGACGTAAGGATCCAATGACCTCCTCTTCTTCCCTTCCCCAGGACGCGCGGAATGCGCGGAGTGCCACGGAGAATGTCACCGAGAGCCTCACCGAGGGCCTCCGGGCCGACGCCCTGATGGAAGAGGACGTCGCCTGGAGCCACGAGATCGACACGGAGCGGGACGGCGAACAGTTCGACCGCTCCGAGCGCGCCGCGCTGCGGCGTGTCGCGGGACTCTCCACCGAGCTCGAGGACGTCACCGAGGTCGAGTACCGGCAGCTGCGCCTGGAGCGCGTGGTGCTGATCGGTGTCTGGACCTCGGGGACCGCCCGCGACGCGGAGAATTCCCTCGCGGAGCTCGCCGCGCTGGCCGAGACGGCCGGAGCCATGGTGCTCGACGCCGTATACCAGCGCCGTGACAAGCCGGACCCGGCCACCTACATCGGTTCCGGCAAGGCACTCGAACTGCGTGACATCGTCCTCGAATCGGGGGCCGACACCGTCGTCTGCGACGGTGAGCTCAGCCCCGGCCAGCTGATCCACCTGGAGGACGTCGTCAAGGTCAAGGTGGTCGACCGGACCGCCCTGATCCTCGACATCTTCGCCCAGCACGCCAAGTCCCGCGAGGGCAAGGCGCAGGTCTCGCTGGCGCAGATGCAGTACATGCTGCCGCGCCTGCGCGGCTGGGGTCAGTCGCTCTCCCGCCAGATGGGCGGCGGCGGCTCCAGCGGCGGGGGCGGCATGGCCACCCGTGGTCCCGGTGAGACCAAGATCGAGACCGACCGGCGACGGATCCGCGAGAAGATGGCGAAGATGCGCCGGGAGATCGCGGAGATGAAGACCGGCCGCGAGATCAAGCGCCAGGAGCGCAAGCGCAACAAGGTGCCCTCGGTCGCCATCGCCGGCTACACCAACGCGGGCAAGTCCTCGCTGCTCAACCGCCTCACCGGGGCCGGCGTCCTGGTGGAGAACGCGCTGTTCGCCACCCTGGACCCGACCGTGCGCCGGGCCGAGACACCGAGCGGCCGGATCTACACCCTCGCGGACACCGTCGGGTTCGTCCGGCACCTGCCGCATCACCTCGTCGAGGCGTTCCGCTCCACCATGGAGGAGGTCGGAGAGTCCGACCTGATCCTGCACGTGGTGGACGGCTCCCACCCGGCACCGGAGGAGCAGCTGGCCGCGGTGCGCGAGGTGATCCGCGACGTCGGCGCGGTGAACGTGCCCGAGATCGTGGTGGTCAACAAGGCGGATGCCGCCGACCCGCTGGTGCTCCAGCGCCTGCTGCGCGTCGAGAAGCACGCGATCGCGGTCTCGGCACGCTCCGGTGACGGCATCGAGGAACTGCTCGCCCTGATCGACACCGAACTGCCCAGGCCGTCGGTCGAGATCGAGGCGCTCGTGCCCTACACCCGGGGCGGTCTCGTCTCCCGGGTGCACGCCGAGGGCGAGGTGATCTCCGAGGAGCACACGTCGGAGGGCACCCTGCTCAGGGCCCGGGTCCACGAGGAACTGGCCGCGGAGCTCTCCGCGTTCGTCCCCGTGGCGCACTGACGGCCGACCCCGCACGGACCGGAGGCCCGTTCCCCACCCGGGGAACGGGCCTCCGGCATGATCCATCGCCTGCCGCCGTCGGCGGGCGGACCTCCTGCTCATCGCGTCGAAGGCGCCCTGCGCCCCGGCCGGGGCGGGTACCGGGGAACCGGGGAACCGGCCCGAGGCCACCGGGCCGACGGAGTCGTCGAAACCGGCGCGAAGCCGCCGTCGTCACCCCGCCCGAACCGGCCGCCGTCCCGAATCGCCATGAGTGAGTCACGCGGAGCGGCGGCCGGATCCGTCGTGTACGTGTGCCCGCCCCATGGCGGAGCGGGCCGTGCGTCCGCCCAGGACCGGGCCCGGTTCCGGCCGCGGTGATCGCGGCCGGACGGTGGGGGCCCCGTGGGCGGGTGCCGCACGGGGCCCTGTCCACCGTCACCGGTGGTGCCGAACCGACGTCGCCGTCACCGCCGCAGGGACACAAGGCCCTTCGTCACTGTCCCGCGTACTTCTTGCTGACCGCCTCGTAGACGCCCTTGGCCTCCTTGCCGAGTCGCGGCCCGGCCAGCCATCCGGCCTGCACCGGCCCGATGGAGGTGTTCGACACCAGCGCGGGCTTGCCGTCCCGGCCGGGCGCGACCCAGCCGCCGCCGGAGGAGCCGCCGGTCATGGTGCAGCCGATGCGGTACATCGTCGGGTCCTGCGCCGTCAGCGACAGCCGGCCCGGCTTGCCCGCGCACTGGAACGCCTTCTGGCCGTCGTACGGCGGAGCCGCCGGGAATCCGGTCGCGGTCATGGTGTCGATCTTGGGCACGGCCGGGGCGTCGAACTCGACGGGCAGCGCGGATCCGACCGTCTCCTCCAGTGACTTGCCCGTCGAACCCTTCTCCGGCGTGACGTGCAGCACCGCGAAGTCGTACGGGGCGCCCTGCCCGCCCACCGAGGAACCCTGCGAGATCCACTGGTCGGAGGTCTGTGCCCACTGGCCCCACCACACGCCGTAGGGGGCGATCTGCTGCTTCGTCGCCTTCTTGAGTTCGGTGAGCGACATGCCCTGGTTGTTGTAGGAGGGAACGAAGGCGATATTGCGGTACCAGCCGCCCTTCTTCCCGGCGTGCACGCAGTGCCCCGCCGTCCACACCAGGTTGGACTTGCCGGGGTGCGCCGGGTCCTGCACCACGGTCGCGGAGCACACCATGGAACCCTCGGGGCTGTCGAAGAGCAGCTTCCCGGACTCCGCGGCGTTGGCGTGGTACGGAGTCGCGACACCGACGGCCTGAACCGGTGCGGGCGTCGGGTCCGTCACACCGGTGTCGCCCGAGATGTCGTTGTCGACCGGCTTCTCGGGCGACTTGTCCGCGTCGCGCATCCGGTCCGGGTCCCAGAGGTCCTCGATGATCGGATTGACGAAGTCCTTGGCCTCACGCAGCCACTTGTCCTTGTCCCAGTTCTTCCACTCGCCGTTCCGCCACCGGTCGACGTCGATCCCGTGCTCCTTGAGCCGGTCCTTCAGGTCGTCCGGGATGGTGATCTTGCCGTCCGACGCCTGGCTCGCGGCATTGCCCGGCTGGGCACCCGTGTCTTCTTCCGGACCGCAGGCGGTGGCGGTGAGCGCGAGGACGGCGGTGACCGCTGCCACCGTGAGCGCCGAGGAGCGCGTGCGGCGTGCGCCCCCCTGCCGTGCGGCGCGCGCCGGTCGAATGAGTCGCATGTGGTGATCCCCCTGGGACTTCGTAACTCAACACTTCGGTACCGCACTTCGGCACTGATCCGGACCGCCCTTCTCGAACGCCCTGTGGAAATCCGATGAACTGCCCGAGTGCTCCGTGCGGCCCCCCACTATGCCGGTGCCGATGGGGACGACATGAGGCAGGTCCGTGGTTCCACCTCCGCAAGGATCTTCGGATACGCCCGTGATCCGCGGCGCCCGGCGTCGTTGGTACGTACGAGGGACCGCGGGGCCGGCGTTCGTTCCCCGGTCCGTCCCCGACACCGGCGCGTCACACCGACGCGCCGGACGCGCGACGCAACCGTTACAGCGGGAGGACCGACAGCCGTGGCCGTGACCGAACCAGCTCCGGTGGCAGCACCGGCGGTGCATGAGGGGATCCTGCGCCGCCAGTCGATGCGCGAGTCCGCCGCCCGTACCTACGCGCGCTCCCTGCCGATCGTTCCGGTCCGGGCCCGGGGGATGACCATCGAGGGCGCGGACGGGCGGCGATACCTCGACTGCCTCTCCGGAGCGGGCACGCTCGCCCTCGGCCACAACCACCCGGTGGTCCTGGAGGCCATCAAGAAGGTGCTCGACTCGGGTGCGCCGCTGCACGTCCTCGATCTCGCCACGCCGGTCAAGGACGCCTTCACCACGGAGCTGTTCGCCACTCTGCCGGGGGAGTTCGCGGACGACGCCCGGATCCAGTTCTGCGGACCCGCCGGAACGGATGCCGTCGAAGCGGCCTTCAAGCTGGTCCGCGCCGCCACCGGCCGTGACGGACTCCTCGCCTTCACCGGCGCCTACCACGGGATGACCGCGGGCGCCCTGGCCGCCTCCGGCGGTGCCGAGGACGTGCGGGTGACCCGGCTGCCCTTCCCGCGCAGCTACCGCTGCCCCTTCGGCATCGGCGGCGAGCGCGGCGCGGAGACCGCCGCCCGGTGGGCCGAGAATCTCCTCGACGACCCCAAGGGCGGCGTTCCCGCACCGGCCGGGATGATCCTCGAACCCGTGCAGGGGGAGGGCGGGGTGAACCCCGCCCCCGACGACTGGATGCGCCGCATGCGCGAGATCACCCGCTCCCGGTCCGTCCCCCTGATCGCCGACGAGGTCCAGACGGGCGTCGGCCGCACCGGCGCCTTCTGGGCCGTCGAGCACAGCGGGATCACCCCCGACGTGATGGTGTTGTCCAAGGCCATCGGCGGCTCCCTCCCGCTCGCCGTGATCGTCTACTGCTCCGATCTCGACACCTGGCAGCCCGGTGCCCACGCAGGCACCTTCCGGGGCAATCAGCTCGCGATGGCCGCCGGCACGGCCACCCTTTCCTTCGTCCGGGAGAACCGGCTCGCCGAGCGCGCGGCGACGCTCGGCGCCCGCATGCTCGCCCGCCTCCAGGGGCTGGCGACGGAACACCCCTGCATCGGGGACGTCCGGGGCCGGGGACTGATGATCGGGGTGGAACTCGTCGATCCCGGCGTCCCGGCCCCGGACGGCAGCCCCGAACCACCGCCCGCCCCCGCCCTCGCCGCCGCCGTCCAGCAGGAATGCCTGCGCCGCGGACTCATCGTCGAACTCGGCGGACGCCACTCCACCGTCGTTCGGCTCCTTCCGCCCCTGACCCTCACCGACGAACAGGCAACAGCGGTCGTGGACCGCCTAGCCGACGCCCTGGCGGCCGCCGAGCGGCTGCCGCACCGCCGGATCGCGACCGGGTCGATCCTCTGACCCGGCCACCATCACAAGGAAGACCGCTGTGAACCCCACTCCCGCGCCCGAGGCCGACGGCCCTCTCCCCATGCCGCAGTCGGCACAGGCCGGACACACCGGAAACCTCGTCGCCGAGCACACCGTGCCGCGTCAGAAGGCAGCTCCGCACGACGAGCAGTACACCGTCGCACCGGCCATGGACGTCGGTGCGGCACCGGTCCACCACTTCGGCCATCCGGACCCGCTCGACCATCCGGACCCGCTGCGCGCCGCCGACACGGCGGGCGTCGAGAACCTGCTCCGCTGCTGGGTCCGGGAGAGCGGCCGGACCCGTCCGGAGACGCACGTACTGCGCATCCCCCTACCCGCGAGCGGGACGGCGCTGCTCGTTCCCGTCGTGCACTGGTCCGCCACCGGGTGGCACCGATTCGGCGTGCCCGCCCTGGAGGGGGCTCCCGCAGGGGCTCCCTCCGTCGACGCCGTCACCGTCGCGGCGCTGCTCGGCCGCGAGGCAGACCGCGACGAGGGGGCCGACATGGTCGCCCGGGTCGCCGACTCGGTACGGCGCACCGCCGGGTTCATCGCGGAACGACGCCGTGCCCCCGAGGCCCCCGCGGAGGCGGACCTCTTCCTCGCCGCCGAACAGTCCTTGCTCCTCGGCCATCCGCTCCATCCCACGCCCAAGAGCCGCGAGGGCCTCTCCGACGCCGAATCCCGCCGCTACTCGCCCGAGTCGCACGGCTCCTTCCCCCTGCACTGGATGGCCGTCGACCGGTCCGTCCTGGCCACCGACTCCGCCTGGACGGACCGGGGCCGCCCGGTATCCGCCGCGGAACTGCTCGCCGCACGGGCCGAAGGGCTGCGGCTCCCCGCGAACACCGCGCCACTGCCGCTCCACCCCTGGCAGGCACGCGACCTGGCGCACCGCCCCGAAGCCGCCGCGCTGCTCGACGCCGGGCTCCTCCACGACCTCGGACCGCACGGTGGCCACTGGTACCCCACCTCGTCCGTCCGCACCGTGCACCGGCCCGGTGCCGAGGTCATGCTCAAGCTTTCCCTCGGCCTGCGCATCACCAACTCCCGCCGCGAGAACCTCCGCAAGGAACTCCATCGAGGAGTGGAGGTCCACCGGCTGCTGCGGACCGGACTCGCCGCGCAGTGGCACGCCGCCCACCCGGGCTTCGACATCGTCCGCGATCCCGCATGGCTCGCCGTCGACGGCCCGGACGGCGAACCCGTCACCGGACTCGACGTGATGCTCCGGCACAACCCGTTCGGTCCGCAGGACGACGCCGTCTGCGTCGCCGCGCTGACCGCGCCGCGCCCCTGGCCGGGCCGGACCGGCATGCACTCGCGCCTCGCCGCGGCCGTGCTCTCCCTGGCGGCCGCCACCGGAAGGCCCGTCGGAGCCGTGGCCACCGAATGGTTCCTGCGCTACCTCGACCGTGTCGTGCGCCCCGTGCTCTGGCTCGACGCCCACGCGGGCGTGGCACTCGAGGCGCACCAGCAGAACACCCTGGTCCTGCTCGACCACCACGGCTGGCCCGTCGGCGGCCGGTACCGGGACAACCAGGGCTACTACTTCCGCGAGTCCCACCGCGCCGTGCTGGAGCGCCGCCTCCCCGGCATCGGCACGGTCAGCGACACCTTCGTCTCCGACGCCGTCACCGACGAACGCTTCGCCTACTACCTCGGCATCAACAACGTCTTCGGGCTGATCGGGGCCTTCGGCGCCCAGCGCCTCGGCGACGAACAGGTCCTCATCGCGGCGTTCCGCAGGTTCCTCGTCTCGGCGACCGGGCTCGGTTCCCCCCTGCCCGGTCACCTCCTGGACCACGCGCACCTGCGGTGCAAGGCCAACCTGCTGACCCGGCTGCACGGCCTCGACGAACTCGTCGGTCCCGTCGACACCCAGTCCGTCTACGTCACCATCGCCAACCCGTTGCACGGCTGAAGGTCCATGAACTCCGCCTGAACCACCGAGAGGAGAACGTCACCGTGACTCCCGCCGAGGTACCCACCGGCGCCGGTACCGGAGCTGCCCCACAGACCGGCACCGACACCGGCGCCGAGGACACCCTGGACCTGCCGCTCCCCGAAGAACTCCTCGGCCTCCTCGGGGGCGGGGAGGAGACGGGGCCCGCCGCGACGGCCCGGGTGCAGGCCCCGGCACCGGACGCGCCGGTGTCATCGGTGCGGTCCGCGTCGTCCGTGCCGTCGGCACCGGGCGGCGGTGCGGACCCGGCGGGAGTCCCGGGAACGGCGGAGGGAAGGGCGGTTTCCTCCCGCCTGCTGGACCGGCCCGCCGAGTGGGGGCCCGTCACCACCCCGGCCGGTGTCTTCCAGCTCGTCCCCGTACGACTGGAACGCGACCTCGCCCTCATCAGCCGCTGGATGAACGACCCGGCGGTCGCCGCGTTCTGGGAACTCGCCGGAACCGAAGCGGTCACCGCCGACCACCTGCGTCCCCAACTCGACGGCGACGGACGCAGCCTCCCGTGCCTGGGCGTGCTGGCAGGCATCCCCATGAGCTACTGGGAGATCTACCGCGCGGATCTCGATCCACTGGCCCGCCACTACCCGGCACGCCCGCACGACACCGGAATCCACCTGCTCATCGGCGGTGTCGACCACCGCGGACGCGGACTGGGCACCACCCTGCTCAGGGCCGTCTCCGACCTCGTGCTCGACAACCGCCCCCTGTGCGCGCGGGTGGTCGCAGAGCCCGACCTGCGCAACACCCCGTCCGTCTCCGCCTTCATGAGCGCCGGCTTCCGCTTCTTCGCGGAGATCGAGCTCCCCGACAAACGAGCCGCCCTGATGGTCCGCGACCGAAGCCACCGTGACCAACTGTGAACGAACCACTGCGATACATACACCGCTCGAACCCCATCGGTTCCATCCCGAGGAGTCCCCGTGCCTACATATCCCGCGCGCAATGATTCGACGGAGTCCGCCGCGCTGCTCCGGACACCCGAACTGAACCGGACGGCCTGGGAGGGAGCCGCCGTCCGACTGCTCGCCAAGATGCTCGGGCAATTCGCCTACGAGGAAGTCATCGAGCCGGCGCGCCGGGCCGACGGCGCCGATACGTACGCGCTCGGCCTGGACGACGGAGGGATCCTGGTGTTCGAGGCGCGGCGAGGCGTCTACGGGGACTGGCTCGTCGTCCCCGACTCGATCGGGGAACTCCAAAGGTCCGCCCCGGACGCACCGGCCGGAACCGTCGACGACGACGAGCGGCACGAGGCGGGGGACCGGTTCCCCGCAGGCACCCGGGACACTCCGCCCGGACCGTCGGGCGACGACGACCGGGGCTCGCCCGCCGAACCGCTCCGGAACCCGGCCGCCGACGCGGTCCCATTCCGTGATCCGCTGCGGTTCCTCGCCCGTGCCCGTCGTCTCCTCGGGATCGACGGCGCCACGCTCGGCCACCTCATCCGCGAGGTCACCACCACCCTCGCCGCCGACGCCCGGCTCGACCACACCGCGCTCCCCGCCGCCCGGCTCGCCGAACTCGACTACGCCGAGCTGGAGGGCCACCAGACCGGCCACCCGTGGCTCGTCGCCAACAAGGGCCGCCTCGGCTTCTCGGCCACCGATGCGTCCCGTTACACACCCGAGGCCCGCACCCCCGTGCGACTACCGTGGATCGCGGTCTCCACCCGGATCGCCGCCTACCGGGGCGTGAACGGCCTGACCGCGCCGGAACAGCTGTACGCCCGGGAACTCGACCCGGCCGTCCGTGACTCCTTCGCCGCCGTGCTCCGCGCCCGCGGCCTCGATCCCGAGCACTACCTCTGTCTGCCCGTGCATCCCTGGCAGTGGGACGAATGGATCGTTCCGGTCTTCGCCCCGGCCATCGCCTCGGGCGACATCGTGCCGCTCCACACCGACGGCGACCTCCGGTTGCCGCAGCAGTCCATCCGCACCTTCGTCAACACGGCCCGCCCCGACCGGCACACCGTGAAGCTGCCGCTGTCGATCCTCAACACCCTGGTGTGGCGGGGACTGCCGACGGAGCGCACCCTCGCGGCCCCGGCCGTCACCGCCTGGGTCCAGGGACTGTGCGACCGGGACGCCTATCTGCGCGACACCTGCGGGGTCATCCTGCTCGGCGAGGTCGCCTCCGTGACCGTGGAGCACCCGCTCTACGACCACTTGCCGGAGACGCCGTACCAGTTCAAGGAGATCCTCGGCGCCATCTGGCGAGAACCGCTCCAGCCCCGGCTCGCGGGCGGCGAACGCGCCCGTACCCTCGCCTCTCTGCTGCACACCGATCCGCGCGGGCGTGCCTTCACGGCCGAGCTCGTCACCCGCTCCGGGCTCGCCCCGGCCATATGGCTGACCCGGCTGTTCGCCGCGTTGCTGCCCCCGCTGCTGCACTTTCTCTACCGCTACGGCACCGTCTTCTCCCCGCACGGCGAGAACGCCATCGTCGTCTTCGACGACCGGGACGTACCCGTACGGCTGGCGATCAAGGACTTCGTGGACGACGTGAACGTCAGCGCCGAGCCGCTGCCGGAACACGGCTCCATGCCGGCCGACGTGCGCGAGGTCCTGCTCACCGAGCCGCCGTCCTTCCTCACCCAGTTCATCCATGCCGGACTGTTCATCGGCGTCTTCCGCTTCCTGTCCCCGCTGTGCGAGGAACAACTGGGAGTGTCCGAGGACGAATTCTGGTCACTCGTGCGGGCCGAGATCCTGAGGTACCAGGCCCGCTTCCCCGAGCTGAAGGAGCGGTTCGAGATGTTCGACATGCTGACGCCACGCATCGACCGCCTCTGTCTCAACCGCAACCGTCTGCACGTGGACGGCTACCGCGACCGCCCGGGGCGCCCGCACGCGGCCGTCCACGGAAGTGTCCCGAATCCGCTCCACCCCGTTGATTCCGACCGGGAGTGATCGCCGTTGTCAGTGGCGCCCCGTAGGGTGGTCGGGCTATGACGAAGCCATCCCTCCCCGAGCTCCTCCACGCCGCCGTGACCGCCGTCGGCGGTACGGAACGCCCAGGCCAGGCCGCCATGGCCGAGGCCGTCGCCGAGGCCGTCGACGACAACTCCCATCTGCTCGTCCAGGCCGGGACCGGCACGGGCAAGTCCCTCGGCTATCTGGTGCCCGCGCTGGCGCACGGGGAGCGCGTCGTGGTGGCCACGGCGACCCTGGCGCTGCAACGCCAGCTCGTAGAACGAGATCTTCCGCGCACGGTCGACGCCCTGCACCCGCTGCTGCGCAGACGTCCGCAGTTCGCCATGCTCAAGGGCCGCTCGAACTACCTGTGTCTGCACCGGCTCCACGAAGGGGTGCCGCAGGACGAGGAGGAGGGGCTGTTCGACCAGTTCGAGGCGGCGGCCCCGTCGAGCAAGCTCGGCCAGGACCTGCTGCGACTGCGGGACTGGTCGGACGATACGGAGAGCGGGGATCGCGACGACCTCACCCCGGGCGTCTCCGACCGCGCCTGGGCGCAGGTCTCCGTCTCCTCGCGCGAGTGCCTGGGCGCCACCAAGTGTGCCTACGGCGCGGAGTGCTTCGCGGAGGCGGCTCGTGAGCGGGCCAAGCTCGCCGATGTCGTCGTCACCAATCACGCTCTGCTGGCCATCGACGCCATCGAAGGCGCCCCGGTGCTCCCGCAGCACGAGGTGCTGATCATCGACGAGGCCCATGAGCTGGTCTCCAGGGTCACCGGGGCGGCCACCGGCGAGCTCACCCCCGGCCAGGTCAACCGGGCCGTGCGCCGGGCGGCGAAGTTGGTGAACGAGAAGGCCGCCGACGCCCTGCAGACGGCGTCGGAGGGCTTCGAGCGGGTGATGGAGCTGGCGCTCCCCGGCCGCCTGGAGGAGATTCCCGAGGACCTCGGCTACGCACTGCTTGCGCTCCGCGACGCCGCGCGCACGGTGATCTCGGCCATGGGCGCCACGCGTGACAAGTCCGTCCAGGACGAGGACGCCGTGCGCAAGCAGGCGCTCGCCTCGGTGGAGACGATCCACGGCGTCGCCGAGCGCATCACCCAGGGTTCGGAGTACGACGTGGTCTGGTACGAGCGCCACGACCGCTTCGGCGCCTCCCTGAGAGTCGCCCCGCTCTCGGTCTCCGGGCTGCTGCGCGAGAAGCTCTTCGCCGACCGGTCCGTCGTCCTCACCTCGGCCACCCTCAAGCTCGGCGGCGACTTCAACGGGGTGGGAGCGTCGCTCGGACTCGCACCCGAGGGCACCGAGGGCGACGACCTCCCGCAGTGGAAGGGACTCGACGTCGGGTCGCCGTTCGACTACCCGAAGCAGGGCATCCTGTACGTCGCCCGGCATCTGGCCACGCCCGGGCGGGAGGCGTCCCGTACCGACATGCTGGACGAGCTCGCCGAGCTGGTGGAGGCTGCCGGCGGGCGCACGCTCGGGCTGTTTTCCTCGATGCGAGCGGCTCAGGCTGCCGCGGAGGAACTGCGGGGCCGGCTCGACAAGCCGATTCTGCTCCAGGGCGAGGAGACGCTGGGCGAGCTGATCAAGAACTTCGCGGCCGATCCCGGGACCTGCCTCTTCGGCACACTGTCGCTCTGGCAGGGCGTGGATGTCCCCGGCCCGAGCTGCCAGCTGGTGGTCATGGACCGGATTCCCTTCCCGCGCCCCGACGACCCGCTGATGAGCGCGCGCCAGAAGGCGGTGGAGGAGGCCGGTGGCAACGGTTTCATGGCTGTCGCGGCGACACACGCGGCGCTGCTGATGGCTCAGGGTGCCGGCCGGCTCGTACGGGCCACGGGAGACAAGGGCGTGGTCGCGGTCCTGGACCCACGACTGGCCAACGCCAGGTACGGCAGCTATCTGCGCGCCTCGCTGCCCGATTTCTGGTACACGACCGATCGCAACCAGGTGCGCCGTTCACTCGCGGCGATCGACGCGGCGGCCAAGAGCGACGGGCGGTAGGACACGATCCGGCCGGAGCGTCACGCATGCTGTCGGCCGCCTGCACGCCGGGCGGCCGAGCAGCGGTCGGGCGGCGCCCATCGCGCGGGCGCCGGGACGGCGGAGCGCGGCCAGGTTCCCGGGCTGCTCGTTCCTCGGGGCGGAGCGGGGCAGGGCATCCGCCGGAGGCGGGACTGCTCACGCGGGGCTGCGGACGTACGGGAGCCCCGGGACCAGCGCACTGCTGCGGTGGACTCCGGGGCCCTGCCAGGAGCGACGCGCGGTCAGACGCGCCGCAGCACCGCTACCACCTTGCCGAGGATCGTCGCCTCGTCACCCGGAATCGGCTGGTATGCGGCGTTGTGGGGGAGCAGCCACACGTGCCCGTCCTCCCGCTTGAAGCGCTTGACCGTGGCCTCGCCATCGAGCATGGCCGCCACGATGTCGCCGTTCTCAGCCACGGGCTGGCGGCGCACCGTGACCCAGTCGCCGTCGCAGATCGCCGCCTCGACCATCGAGTCACCGACGACCTTGAGGACGAAGAGTTCGCCGTCACCGACCAGCTGGCGGGGGAGCGGGAAGACGTCCTCGACCGACTCCTCTGCGAGGATCGGACCGCCGGCCGCGATCCGGCCGACGAGCGGCACGTAGGACGCCGCGGGCTTGCCGGTCGTATCGGTGGGCTGCGTGCTGGGCTGGTCCGAACCGCGGACTTCGTACGCCCGCGGGCGGTGCGGGTCGCGGCGGAGGAAGCCCTTGCGCTCCAGTGCCATCAACTGGTGGGCCACGGAGGACGTGCTGGACAGCCCCACCGCCTGGCCGATCTCCCGCATCGAGGGCGGGTAGCCACGCCGCTGCACGGAGTCCCGGATCACTTCGATCACCCGCCGCTGCCGGTCCGTGAGCCCCGAGCTGTCCGCCCGGATCCCTGGAGGTCGACCGGGCAGCGAGCGTGCTGGGCGCATGGGTTCCGGCCCCTCCGTGCTCGTGACGTGGTCATTCATGGCGTGTACCGGCTCAAGACGGCTCTGGGAGCGGTCCTGCACAGTGATGGTGGCACTGTCTGCGGTGGTGGTCACGTCAGCCCCTCTCGAATGGTCTCCCTGGCTGGACAACGGTAGTAGCTTTCGAAAGGTTGCGCCAAACACACGTTCGAGTGAAAAACGAATAAAAGCCTGTCCTTGGCTCATCGCTGGGTGTATGCGCGATCTGGGGCGGTCGATGCACGGCCGGTGCGCGCGGTCGCCCGCACGGGCGAGCGGCCCTCCCGGCCTCGCGGACTTCCGCGTGGCGGGTGGGCGGGGTCGCGTGCGAAGCTGCCGCGTCCCGCGGGGCTGTCGGATCATCACGGTAGCGTCCGGGTGGCCGGAGCCGCCACGCGGGAGATTTCCCGGTCCGTCGCGCGAGTTCCGTGACGGCCCCCGCAATGCCGGCGGCAGGGTGGTTCCCGTACCCTCTTGCTCGGCCGTAGGCTGCCTGCCGGATGTCCGCGAACCGCGACACGCTACAGGGCCGAATGCGCGACCAAACCCAAGATCTAGTGGTTGGATTGTCTCGGCCGCCCAGAAGTAGTGGTCCCTGGTCCATCGGGGGTACGGCCATCGCCTATGCTTGTGATTGCTTCGAGAGGCCCCGACGGGCCTCGAAGAGGCTGTTCAGTCGTGCTGTGAAGGAGGGTTGGGAGCCATGCACTGCCCCTTCTGCAGGCACCCCGACAGCCGGGTCGTCGACAGTCGCACCACCGATGACGGCACGTCGATCCGCCGCCGCCGCCAGTGCCCCGACTGCTCCCGCCGTTTCACGACGGTGGAGACCTGCTCGCTGATGGTGGTCAAGCGCAGCGGTGTGACCGAACCCTTCAGTCGGACCAAGGTCATCTCCGGGGTGCGCAAGGCGTGCCAGGGGCGACCGGTCACCGAGGACGCCCTCGCCAAGCTCGGCCAGCGGGTCGAGGAGGCGGTGCGCGCCACCGGCAGTGCCGAGCTGACCACCCATGACGTGGGCCTGGCGATCCTCGGCCCCCTGCGGGAACTCGACCTCGTCGCGTACCTGCGCTTCGCGTCCGTGTACCGGGCGTTCGACACACTTGAGGACTTCGAGGCCGCCATCGCGGAACTCCGCGAGCAGCGGCCTCCCACGGAGGGGAGCGGGACCGGCGCGGCCGTCGAGGTCCCCGTTCCCGCCGTCGCCGCCGACTGAGCGGCGCCCGCCGAATCCGGGGCACGGCCACGGACCGGCGGCAGGCGACTTCATGAACCCGCTCCGGGCGTCCCGCGTGGCGTCCGGAGCAGCAGAGACAGACTGTGCCCCGGGAAGTTCTGGGCACTTCAGGGCGTTTTTGCCCACATATGGGAGGCGGCATGACAGAGACGGCGAGCGGCCCGGCACGAGGTTCCCGCGCCAAGGGTTCCAAGGCGAGCAAGGGTCTGCGCATCGAGCGTGTCCACACCACCCCCGGCGTGCATCCGTACGACGAGGTGGTCTGGGAGCGCCGTGACGTCGTCATGACCAACTGGCGCGACGGTTCGATCAACTTCGAGCAGCGTGGCGTCGAGTTCCCCGACTTCTGGTCGGTGAACGCGGTCAACATCGTCACCAGCAAGTACTTCCGCGGGGCCGTCGGCACCCCGCAGCGCGAGACCGGTCTGCGGCAGCTCATCGACCGGATCGTGAAGACGTACCGCAAGGCCGGCGAGGACCACGCCTATTTCGCCTCCCCCGCGGACGCCGAGATCTTCGAGCACGAGCTGGCGTACGCCCTCCTGCACCAGATCTTCAGCTTCAACTCCCCGGTGTGGTTCAACGTCGGCACGCCCCAGCCGCAGCAGGTCTCGGCCTGCTTCATCCTGTCCGTCGACGACTCCATGGAGTCGATCCTCGACTGGTACAAGGAAGAGGGCATGATCTTCAAGGGCGGCTCCGGGGCCGGCCTGAACCTGTCCCGCATCCGCTCCTCCAAGGAACTGCTGTCCTCCGGCGGCAACGCCTCCGGCCCGGTCTCCTTCATGCGCGGCGCCGACGCCTCCGCCGGAACGATCAAGTCCGGTGGTGCCACCCGACGTGCGGCGAAGATGGTCATCCTCGACGTCGACCACCCCGACATCGAGAACTTCATCGAGACCAAGGTGAAGGAGGAGGAGAAGATCCGCGCCCTGCGCGACGCGGGCTTCGACATGGACCTGGGCGGCGACGACATCACGTCCGTCCAGTACCAGAACGCCAACAACTCGGTCCGCGTGAACGACGAGTTCATGAAGGCGGTCGAGTCGGGCGGCAAGTTCGGCCTGCGCGCCCGGATGACCGGCGAGGTCATCGAAGAGGTCGAGGCCAAGTCCCTCTTCCGCAAGATGGCCGAGGCCGCCTGGGCCTGCGCCGACCCGGGCATCCAGTACGACGACACGATCAACCACTGGCACACCTGCCCGGAGTCGGGCCGGATCAATGGGTCGAACCCGTGCAGCGAGTACATGCACCTGGACAACACCTCGTGCAACCTGGCCTCGCTGAATCTCATGAAGTTCCTCAAGGACGACGGCAAGGGCAACCAGTCCTTCGAGTCCGAGCGCTTCGCGAAGGTCGTCGAGCTGGTCATCACCGCGATGGACATCTCGATCTGCTTCGCCGACTTCCCCACCCAGAAGATCGGTGAAAACACCCGCGCCTTCCGCCAGCTGGGCATCGGCTACGCCAACCTGGGCGCCCTGCTGATGGCGACCGGCCACGCCTACGACAGCGACGGCGGCCGTGCCCTCGCCGGTGCCATCACCTCGCTGATGACCGGCACCTCGTACAAGCGCTCCGCCGAGCTGGCCGCGATCGTCGGTCCGTACGACGGCTACGCCCGCAACGCCGAGCCGCACCAGCGCGTCATGAAGCAGCACGCGGACGCCAACGCCGCCGCCGTGCACATGGACGACCTGGACAACTCGATCTGGGCCGCGGCGACGGAGGCCTGGCAGGACGTGATCCGCCTCGGGGCGAAGAACGGTTTCCGCAACGCGCAGGCGTCCGTCATCGCTCCGACCGGCACCATCGGCCTCGCCATGTCCTGTGACACCACCGGCCTGGAGCCCGACCTCGCCCTGGTCAAGTTCAAGAAGCTGGTCGGCGGCGGCTCGATGCAGATCGTCAACGGCACCGTTCCGCAGGCGCTGCGTCGCCTGGGGTACCCGGAGGAGCAGATCGAGGCGATCGTCGCGCACATCGCCGAGCACGGCAATGTGGTCGACGCCCCCGGTCTGAAGACCGAGCACTACGAGGTCTTCGACTGCGCGATGGGCGAGCGCTCCATCTCCGCGATGGGCCACGTCCGGATGATGGCCGCGATCCAGCCGTGGATCTCCGGCGCGCTCTCCAAGACGGTGAACCTGCCGGAGACGGCAACGGTCGAGGACGTCGAAGAGGTCTACTTCGAGGCGTGGAAGATGGGCGTCAAGGCGCTCGCCATCTACCGCGACAACTGCAAGGTCGGCCAGCCCCTCTCCGCGAAGACCAAGGAGAAGGAGAAGGCGGAGGTCACGGCCAAGGCCGAGGAGACAATCCGTACCGCGGTCGAGAAGGTCGTCGAGTACCGCCCGGTCCGCAAGCGCCTCCCCAAGGGCCGTCCGGGCATCACCACTTCCTTCACGGTGGGCGGCGCCGAGGGCTACATGACCGCCAATTCCTACCCGGACGACGGTCTCGGCGAGGTCTTCCTGAAGATGTCGAAGCAGGGCTCCACCCTCGCGGGCATGATGGACGCCTTCTCCATCGCCGTCTCGGTCGGCCTGCAGTACGGCGTTCCGCTGGAGACCTACGTCTCGAAGTTCACCAACATGCGCTTCGAGCCGGCCGGTATGACGGACGACCCGGACGTGCGGATGGCGCAGTCGATCGTCGACTACATCTTCCGCCGCCTCGCGCTGGACTTCCTGCCCTTCGAGACCCGCTCGGCGCTGGGCATCCACTCGGCCGAGGAGCGTCAGCGTCACCTCGACACCGGTTCGTACGAGCCCTCCCTGGAGGACGACGAGCTGGACGTCGAGAGCCTGGCCCAGTCCGCCCCGGTCCGGACGGAGCCGCTGAAGGCGGTCGCCGCGGTGCCGGAGGCCGAGAAGCCGGCGAAGACGGCGCACACCTCGGCGGAGCTCGTCGAGATGCAGCTGGGCATCAGCGCGGACGCGCCGCTCTGCTTCTCCTGCGGCACGAAGATGCAGCGTGCCGGGTCCTGCTACATCTGCGAGGGCTGCGGCTCGACCAGCGGCTGCAGCTGATAGCGGGTGCAATCTCGTCGGGCGCACACCGTCCGACGTAGCCCGCACGGGTAGCTGACCAGCGGCTCACGAAGGGGACCGGCACTCCGCCGGTCCCCTTCGTCATGCCGCAGGCCCGGGCGGCGTAACGGTCGTCGGCGCGGGCCGGCTCCCGAACCGGGACGCGGTGGTCCGGCCGCGTCCGCCGAGGAGCGGGCCGCTGCGGTGCACCGGCACTCAGGCACTCAGGCACTCCGGCGCTGCTCGGACGTGACGGGTCTGTTCGGGGCGGTTGGGTCGATCGCGTGACGGATCGCTTGGCGGGTTGTGAGGTGGGGCGTGCGGCGGGTCGTGTGGAGGCGGGGAAGCCGTCCCGACGATGCGATGCGCCCTCGACGGCATGGCCCGGACGATGCGATGCGTGCTCGACTGCGCGGCCAGAAGGCGCCCGAGGGCCGGTGCTCGTTCGGCTGTGCTCGGCCCGCTCGCCGTCGGCCGCTTCCGGCATGAGTCGCCCACTCGGCGTACGACGCGGGTTCCCCCGGACCTCTCGTCCGGCGGAACCCGCGCGCAGTCGGCCACAGGCTCACGAGGGACCGGTCGGTGGCCGTCCCCCTTCGTGTCCCGGCCGGTTCGCGGACCCGCGGGCAGCCCACGGCAGGGGCGGGAGCGATCCGGCGATGCTCGCGCGGATGCCGAGCCATGCCCGGCGGGGCATTGCTCGGAGGACCGGGCCCCGCACGCGGCGGGCGAGCCACCACGGGCCGGGCGTGGTCGTCCTGCGGCGGACGAGGTGTCACGCGCCGGGCGCGCGGCTCCCCATCGCCGCGGCGAACGATCCGGGATCGCCGTCGAAGCCCCGGACCATGGTGCGAAACTCCCACACTCCGGAGGAAGCGCGGACGAACTCGGCGACTGTCGCCGCCGTGGCGTCGCCCACCGCCGAGAAGTCCTCCTCCGAGAGGCTGGTGTAGCCCTCCCGGACCTGCACTCCGGTGTTCGCCACCTCACCGAACGTCTTACGGCCGTCGCGCTGCTGAATCGCGACCCCGACGACGACGCGCGCATAGCTGTCCGACAGTCGGCTCAGTTCGAGGGTCATGACCTCGTCGAAGCCGAAGCCCTGCCCCGTCGTGCTGTCGCGATTGAGATTGATGGTGCCGTCCGGCGAGCGGCTGTCGAAGTGCACGAGGTAGGCGGGGCTCCCGTAGGGGGCGTCCGCGGTGTAGGTTCCCGCGATGATGTCGAGGTCGTGGTCGGGGGCTCCGGGCGGGCTGGGATCCCATTTGAGCCTGACTTCGGCCTTCTCGATGTCCTTGTTGGGCGTGCTCATCGGACTTCCCTCCTTGGTTCGCCGCTGGGCCGCAGGGCGTTTTTACCACTCGATCATCTCGGCAACCGGCCGCGGAACCAACCGGGTTGGCCGCGAGTGGCGGAATCGGGCCACTTCCGCCGGTTCCTCCGGCCCGCGTGCTGTGGGACATGCCCTGCGGGCGGTGGATACGTGCCCGGCGTACGAGTCGTCTCCGAACGCGGTCCGGACCGTGCCCGGTTGATGCGGCGGCGGTGCGGCCGTGCGCGAACACCGCTTCCGGGGCGGCGGGTTCGAGCTGACTGCGCCGGGGCGTGACCGCGGGGACGGTGAGCACCGTACGATGGCGCGGTGCTGGTCAAGTGGATTCGTTGCACCGTGGTGGACCGACGAGGGTTTGAACGGGAACAACGAAAGTGGGCGAGGCTGCTGGGAGAGCCGGGATTCAGGGGACAGGGCGGCGGGTGGAGCCGAGGGCATCCCGACGTGGCCCATGTCTTCGCGTTCTGGGAGAACCGTGTCTTCTACGACTCGTTCATGGCGCGCGCACACGACCAGCAGGCGGCAGCGCAGGCCGGCACGTACAGCAGCATCCAGGTCAAGCTGTTCGAGTACCGCTTCGACGTGAAGACCGGTTTCGAGCCGCGCTTCACGGACGCCGATGTCGTCAGGGTGGCCCACAGCAAGGTGCACGAGGACCGGGTCGAACACTTCGCGCTGATGCAGGAACGGGTGTGGAATCCGGCGATGGCCGGTTCGCCGGGCATGCTGCGGGGGGTCTTCGGGGAGGCGCCGGGGAACGAGTTCCTCGTGTTGTCGATGTGGCAGTCGAGTGCCGAGCGCGGCAAGTACCGTGCGGGCAGCATCGAGCGGTTGACGGAGCGGACCGGAATCGAGGACGACGTGGCGGCGGTGGCGGGCGACGTCGTTCGGCTCGAACCGTCCTGGACGGTGTGACCGGCTGGGACCGCAGTCCGGTCACACCGCCCCGGCCGACGTCGGCGGAATGTCGAAGACGCCTGCCCGGGCGGCGGCCAGCGCCATGTCGGCGGCCTGGTCGGCCTGCTGTTCGCCGACGGGTTCGCGCGTGATGAACAGCTTCAGGAACAGCGGCGAGACCACCGCCCTGACCAGGGCCCCGGCATCCGGATTCCGGTCCAGTTCCCGACGGGCGACGGCACGCGCGACGATGACCTCGCACCGGGCGAACCTTTCCTCGTAGAACGCGCGCAGTGCGTCGGCGGCGCGCTCGGACTGGAACGCGGCCGCGATGACCGCGGTCGGCGCGGCCGCCGCGGCCGCGTCGGTGAACGTGGCGGCGGTCATGCGCGCGAGGGCGCGCAGGTCGCCCTCGATGCTTCCGGTGTCCGGCGGTGTCCAGCTGTCCTCGCCGGCCAGGTCCAGGGCGTCCACGAGCAGCCCTTCGAGGTTTCCCCAGCGCCGGTAGAGCGTCGTTCTGTGGATGCCGGAGCGTTCCGCGACGTATTCGACGGACAGCCCCGGATAGCCCAGTTCGACCAGGCCGCCGAGGACGGCGTCGCGGACTGCGGCCCGGGTGCGGGCCGTCCGGCCGCCCGGCCGCCGCGTACCCGGGGCGGTGGCGGGCGATGGTGCGTCCGCCTGCTGCGCGTTCCTCCCCAGTGCCGGCGCGGTCTCGTCCCGCTCCATGCCGGAATCACCTCTCGTTCATTCAATTGCGACGTCTGTTGCGTTAGTGCGATCCAGTGTGCCACACTCGCCTTAATGCGATGATGGTTGCGTTTGAGGTTGATCGTGGTTCGTCCGGGTCTTCCGGGGTTCCCGCACCGGTCGTCGCAGGTGTCGATGCCGTTGACGTCCGTCGGCCGTACGAGTCCGGAGGTGCCCATGCCCACGCAGATCTCACTCCATGACGTGACAGTGACGCGCGGTGACAGGTTGTTGTTCGACGATGTGTCGCTGACCGTGCGCCCCGGCGAACGGATCGGCATCGTGGGGGAGAACGGGGCGGGCAAGACCACTCTCCTCCGCCTTCTCGCCGGTCTCGACAAGCCCGATTCCGGCGGCTCGTTCACGGCTGCGGACGGCGGCACGGCACTCCTTGACCAGACACCGGAGCTGCCGCCCGACAGTACGGTCCAGAACGTCATCGACGACGCGCTGTCGGAGCTGCGCGCCATCGAGCGGAAGCTGAGAAGCGCCGAGACGGAACTGCACACGGCGGACGGCACCGCGCTCGCCGCCTACGGAGAACTGCTCACCGCGTTCGAGCTGCGCGGGGGCTACGAGGCGGACGCGCGCGTCGACAAGGCGATGCACGGTCTCGGTCTGGCACACATCGGACCCGGCAGGGCGCGGGGAAGCCTTTCCGGCGGTGAGCAGGCCCGGCTCGCACTCGCCTGCCTGATCGCGTCGTCTCCCGAGGTGGTGCTGCTCGACGAACCCACCAACCATCTGGACGGAACCGCCCTCGACTGGCTGGAGGGCGCCCTGCTGTCCCACGTCGGCACGGTGGTCGCCGTGTCGCACGACCGGACGTTCCTGGAGCGCGTGGCCACAGCTGTTCTGGAGGTCGACGCCGATCGTCGGACGGTCGTCCGCCACGGGGGCGGGTACGCGGGATTCCTCCGCGAGCGGAGCGCCGTGCGGCAGCGCTGGGAGCAGTCCTACACGCAGTGGCGCGAGGAGACCGCGCAGCTGGAGGCGTACACGTCCACCACGGCTCGCACGGTCGCCGCGGACCGCGGCATCAAGGACAACAACAAGATGGCGTACGACCGGGCGGGAGGCCGGGTCCAGGCATCGGCGTCCGCGCGGATCCGCAATGCCCGCAAACGCCTGGAGCGACTGAGAGACCATCCTGTCCTTCGGCCGCCGGACCCGCTGCGCTTCGCGGCCCGCCCCGGAATCGGTGTGACCGACGGAGAACTGGTGTCGCTCACGGGTATACGGGTCGGCGACCGCTTCGCGGTCGACCGGCTCTCCGTCGCCGCGGGCGAGAGACTGCTCGTCCATGGCCCCAACGGGGCGGGGAAGTCCACTCTTCTCCGAGTCATGGCGGGCGTGCTCGAACCGGACGAGGGACGTGTGGTCCGGCGCGGCGGAATCGGATTTCTTGCGCAGGAGACACCGGTGCACCGACCGGAGGAGCGGGTGCTGGCGGCGTTCGGGCGGGGGCTGCCGCTGACCGACGACGAGAAGGAGGAACGGCTCCTCTCGTACGGGCTGTTCCGGCCCCGGGACCTCCACGTGCCCGTCGGGTCACTTTCCGCCGGGCAGCGCAGACGGCTCGCTCTCGCCCGACTGCTTGCCGACCCCGCGGACCTGCTGCTGCTCGACGAGCCGGCCAACCATCTGGCCCTCGGACTCGTACAGGAACTGGAGGAGGCACTGGACCACTGGCCGGGCGCCCTGGTGGTGGTCTCCCACGACCGGTCGCTGCGCAGCCGCTTCCGCGGCGACGTCCGCCGGATGGAGTCGGGACGGCTGCTCGACTGAACCGCGGCCTACCGGGCTGGCTGAACCACCGCCGACCGGGTCGGTTGAACCGCGGCCGACGGGGTCGTTGTCCGTCCGCACGCTGTTTGCTTGTCTGCCTGCTGTCCGTCTGCCCATCTGTCTGTCCGCCGGGCGGGCGGGTGGGCGGCGTCGGGCCCTCCTCCCGGTCCCGGCTCGGCCGCACGCACGGGGCATGGGCCTGTGCGGTGCGCCGCAGGGCGGAGGGGCGCCCATATGCGGAGCGCGAGCGGGAGTCCGGCAGATCGGAGTCGGGTGGATCAGGGGTCCGGTGGATGGGGGGTCCGGCGGGGCGGTGCCGGAGCTCTCACCTCGCGCCTGCCGGGGATTTCGGACACGCCGTAGGGTCGAACCATGGCACGACCGCAACGCATCGTCCTCGTCCGGCACGGGGAATCCGAGGGCAACGCAGACGACACGGTGTACGAGCGCCGGCCGGACCACGCGCTGAGGCTCACGTCGACGGGGCTTCGGCAGGCAAGGGAGACGGGGGTGCGGCTGCGCGAGATGTTCGGCACGGAACGGGTCAGCGTATACGTCTCGCCCTACCGCCGCACGCACGAGACGTTCCGGTCGCTCGGACTGGACCTGGAGCGGGTACGGGTCAGGGAGGAGCCGCGACTGCGCGAGCAGGACTGGGGAAACTGGCAGGACCAGGACGACGTGCGGCTGCAGAAGGAGTACCGGGACGCCTACGGCCACTTCTTCTACCGCTTCGCGCAGGGGGAGTCCGGGGCCGACGTGTACGACCGGGTCGGAGCCTTCCTGGAGAGTCTCTACCGCAGTTTCGAAGCCCCCGACCACCCGCCGAACGTCCTGCTGGTCACGCACGGACTGACCATGCGTCTGTTCTGCATGCGCTGGTTCCACTGGTCCGTCGCCGAGTTCGAGTCGCTGTCCAATCCCGGCAACGGGGAGACCCGGACGCTGACACTCGGGGAGGACGGGCGCTACACCCTTGACCGGCCGTTCGACCGCTGGCGAACCCCCGAGCCGTACGGCATCACCGGATAGAGTGGAAGGGCGATGACGACCGCAGACGCAGTTTTTGATCAACGCTTCGAACGTGCCCTGGCCAGCCTGCGCGGACTGGCAGTGGGGGACGCACTGGGATCCCAGTTCTTCGTGCCCGTCAACTATCCCCTCCTGAAGCTTCGTGGACTGCCGCCCGGCCCCTGGCCGTGGACGGACGACACCGAGATGGCCTCGTCGGTACTGGCCGTTCTCGCGGTGCACGGGCGGATCGACCAGGACGCGCTGGCTCATTCCTTCGCGACGCACCACGACTTCGACCGGGGCTACGGTCCGGCCGTCAACCGGCTGCTCAGGTTGGTGCGCGAAGGCGGCGACTGGCGGGAACTGGCCTCCGCACTGTTCAGGGGGCAGGGCTCCTGGGGCAACGGCTCGTCGATGCGCATCGCCCCGCTCGGGGCCTGGTACGCCGACGACCCGGAGCAGGCCACGCACCAGGCCGAGATCTCCTCGTACACCACGCACCAGCACCGGGAAGCGGTCGTGGGCGCGATGGCCGTCGCGGCCGCTGCCTCGCTGGCTGCGGCGAGTGCCGGGCCGCCCACCCCGGAGGAGCTCCTCGACGGCGTGATCGCTCTCGTGCCGCGCAGCGCGGTCGGTGCCGGACTGCGCCGGGCACGCGACATGCTCGACTACGACGACGCGGGGACGGTCGCCGCGGTGCTCGGCAACGGACGGCGTACCAGCGCGCACGACACCGTCCCCTTCGCACTCTGGTCCGCGGCACGCAATCTCGGCGATTTCGAGCAGGCATTCTGGAACACGGCCGCGGCGGGCGGGGACGTCGACACCACCTGCGCGATCGTCGGCGGGATCGTCGCCTCGCACCGGGCCGGCACGCCGCCCGCCGACTGGTCGGCGCGGACGGAGCAACTTCCAAACTGGCTCCCGTGCCGTCCGGCCTGAGGACACCGCCCGGCGCGACGTGGGCCGGTTCGTGCGACCAACGGCCGGAGGAGCAAGAGGGAGTGGGCTCCGGATGCCCTGCGACCTTGTCTCCCGCGTTGTCGCCGGTCGCGCGGTTCCCCACGTTCCCGGCTCCGCTCGAACAGCGGAGGCCGCATCCGCCCCGTCACCCCCACTTCCTCCTCCGCCTCGGGTGCGAAGACGCGTGACGCCGCTCGCCGCCCACCGATCCACCCCCTCCTGCGCCCCGGGCCGAAAGCGGTGGTGCGGCCGGGCGGCTCGGCGGAGGCGGTCCGTCCGTCTGTCACGGACCCGCCACAGCACCCCCTCGTACGCATGGGGAGGAGGAGCGGGCAGCTGGCCTTTCGGCCGCTGCCCCCGTTGATCGTCCCGGCGGGCGTGCACCGAAATGAGAAGCCGAGGAGTGCCCGTGCCGCCCGGCGGCGGTGCGCGGACCTCGGTGAGCGAGGGGTCCCATGTCCGATCACGCGTCACAGACATCCCGGCCGGACGACAGCCCCGGCGGATCCGGGCCGCAGGGGAAGGCCACCGCACCGGGGGAGCCCGGACCGTCCGGGGCACCGTCGCCGGAGTCCGGTGGCGGCGTCGTTGCCGAACCTCCGAAGGTGCCGGCCTACGCCCGACGGAGCGTGCCGCAGCCCCCGGCCCGGCCCCGACGGACCGGCGCCGGTCCGTCCGCGGCCGAGCGGCTGCGTCCGGCCGAGCCCGGACCCGTCCGGGGCGCGGTCCTCGGCGCCGTTCTGGCCACTGCGGTGCTCAGCGCGCTGCTGCTGGGCGACGGCCTCGGCGTGAACCTGCTGATCGTCGCGGTCCCGGCGGCCCTCGCGGCCTTCTTCGCCGCACGCCCGGCCGGACGGCGCCTGCGCCCGTGGACGGCGGTCTGGTCGGTCGGCGGCCTGGCACTTCTCGTCGTACCGGCCCTGCGGGACGCCGGATGGCCGACCTTCCTCGCTGTCGTGTCGGCCGTCGCGCTGGGTTCGCTCGCCCTGCACGGCAGTCGCAGCCGGCTCGGGATGTTCCTCGGCTCGCTGGGACTGTTCAGCTCCGTCGCAGGCGCTCTGGCCTGGGGCGGACGGGGCGTGCGAGAGAGAATGGCGGGTTCCCGGGGCCGATGGGGCGTCGTGCTCCGCGGCACCGCCGTGGCGGCCGTCCTGCTCATCGTGTTCGGCACGCTGTTCGCGAGCGCCGACGCCGCCTTCGCCGATGTGCTCGGCAAGCTCGTCCCGGACGCCTCGCTGGGCGGCAGCCCCTGGCGGGTGCTGCTCTTCGCGGTCGGCCTGGTCGGGGCCCTCGCCGCCGCGTACGCCGCCGCCGCGCCGGTGCACTGGGACGGCATCACGGTCCGCCCCGGGAAGGCGCGCGCACGGCTGGAGTGGGCACTGCCGCTCATCGTGCTGAATCTGCTGTTCGCCGCCTTCGTCGCCGTCCAGCTCGCGGTGCTGCTCGGGGGTTACGACAAGGTGATGGCGTCGACCCACCTCAGCCACTCCGCGTACGCGCGGCAGGGTTTCTGGCAGCTCCTCTGGGCCGCGGTTCTGACCCTGCTGGTCATCGGACTCGCCCTGCGATCGGCTCCCCGGGGACGGGCCGGGGACCGCACGCTCGTGCGGGGCGTCCTCGGACCGCTGTGCCTGCTCACGCTCGTCGTCGTGGCGTCCGCGCTGCGGCGCATGGACCTGTACGTCGACGCGTACGGCCTGACACGGCTGCGTATCTCTGTGGCCGCGGTGGAACTCTGGCTGGGCGTCGTGCTCGTCCTGATCACGATGGTCGGCGCGTTCGGTCCGCGGCTGCTGCCGCGCGCCGTCGCCGCGAGCGCGGCCGTGGGCGTGCTCGCGTTAGGGCTCGTCTCGCCCGACGGGTTGATCGCGGAACAGAACGTCCAGCGCTACCGCGACGACCACGCGATCGGCGTCCGCTACCTCCGCGGCCTGTCCGCCGACGCCGTTCCGGCACTGGATACCCTGCGCGAACCACTGCGCTCCTGTGCCCTGGCGGAGATCGAACGCTCGCTGCGCACCTCGGACTCGCCCTGGTACGCCACGAGTCTGGGCGAGGCACGGGCCCGGGACATCCTGCGGAAGCGGGGGATTGAAGGCGCCGGAGAGCGCGTGCGAGGCCGTGCGCACGAGCGGCGTGGACGGCGATCGGGGCTACGAGGAATCCCGCGGCGACCTGGTTCCCGCCTCGCGCTGATCCGGAGGCGTCCGGGGCGGGACGGGGTCGTGCGCGCCGCCGTACCCGCCGCACCGGAGCGGCGTCGACGAACCCCCGCGCGGCCGCGGCGCCGGGGGTCCACGACGGTCGCGTCGCCGCACCTCGGCACGGCGCGGGCCCGGGGGCGGTCGTCAGGCGCCCCCGGGGTGTTGCCGACGTCCCCATCGGCGTACGCTGACAGGCGCCATGCCGTACGAACCACCCACGCATACCGTCGAGCGCTCATTGCGCGCCACGACCGGTGCCAAGATCGTCGCCGGTGTCGACGAGGTCGGACGCGGAGCATGGGCGGGACCGGTCACCGTGTGTGCGGCCGTCACCGGCCTCCGCAGACCTCCCGCCGGGCTCACCGACTCCAAGCTCATCAGCGCCAGGCGTCGCGCGGAGCTGGCCCCGTTGCTGGAGAACTGGGTCACCGAGTTCGCGGTGGGGGACGCCTCTCCGCAGGAGATCGACGACCTGGGAATGACAGCGGCACTGCGGCTCGCGGCGGTGCGCGCCCTGGAGGGCCTCCCGGTGCGGCCCGACGCGGTGATACTCGACGGCAAGCACGACTACCTGGGACAGCCCTGGCAGGTCCGCACCGTGATCAAGGGCGACCAGTCCTGTATCGCGGTCGCGGCGGCTTCGGTGATCGCGAAGGTCCGACGGGACGCGTTGATGGCCGAACTCGGCGCGGATTCCGGCGAGTACGCAGCATTCGACTTCGGTACCAATGCCGGCTATCCATCGCCCGTGCACAAGGCCGCTCTGGCGGAGCTGGGTCCCACACCCCACCACCGCCTCTCGTGGTCCTACCTCGACGGGCTGCCCAGGTGGCAGCACCTCAAGAAGGTCCGTATCTCCGCCGAGGCGGCCGCACTGGAAAGCGGGGGCCAACTCGGCTTCGACTTCTGACCACGCACACGCGCCCGTACGCCGATCCCTCACGGGTCGGCGCACGCACCGACAACCACCCATGCCTCTCATCCCGAGGAGCCTCAGATTCACGAGAGCGCCCAGGGTCCCCGCGCCACTCCGGCCGCAGGCCGCACCGCGTCGACCCCCCGTCCCGTACCCGGCCCGCGTTCAGCGGCCACGCCGCGCCCCGGTCGTCCGGGTCCCGGCCCCGCGCGGCCCGCGCCCCCCGCGCAGCGCCCGCAACCCACCTCCGGCGCGTCGCAGACGGCCCGTCAGGAGAATCGTTCCGCACCACAGATCCAGCTGATCCCCGCCTCGGCCGGTGGTGCGCTCGACGCCGCCGACGAGGCGGTGGACCTGCTGCTCGACTCCGGGCGGGCACCGGGCGACATCCTGGTGCTCACCACCGGTGACGACCACCCGTGGGCCGCGCACGAGCTGTCCTTCGGCGAGACCGCCTACTGGGCTCAGCACGAGGCCGGGGAGGACGTCTTCTTCGCCCGTGCCGAGGCCGCCGATCGGTTGAGGCCCCGTCCCGTGGTCGTCGTCGCGGTCAACGACGGCGGTGACGGCGTCGCCGCCGCGTTGTCCGGCGCCCGCGCGCGGGCGGGCGCCCTGATGATCGTGTGCGGCGATCCGGAGCGGATCAACGCGGTGCTCGGCGCCGGCGTCTGAGCCGACACGCAGGCGGTGGTGCCTCCGCTGTCCGACGGGCGGCCGGGGCACCACGGCCGTCGTTCAGCGTGCCGCCGTATGACGTGGTGTCCGGGCCGCTCCGCCGCCGCTGCGCACCGGCGGCGTTGGGCCGGAGCCGAGCACGGTGCCGGAGGGGGCGGGCGGCCCGGACACGGCACTGGGCCGCCGGCCGCCACGGCCCTCGCCCAGTACCCGCCAGCCGTCACGGGTCAGCGTGATGTACGCGCCGCATCGCAGGCCGTGCAGTGTGCAGGCGTCCCGCAGTCCCCACATCCACGCCCCGTCCTCCTCCGTCCAACGCGCGTCGCCCTCACGGCAGTAGAGCAGGACGGCGGTACGGACCGGGGTGCGGCGGCGGAGGTCGTGCGGTACGACCCGGCGCAGACGCGCCAGCAGGGCGTTGCGGAACTCCCAGCCGTCGGCGGCCGTGGTACCGCGGGCGAACGAGGCACTGGCGACGAGGCGTTCCTCGTGATCCAGCACGGCGACCACGGCGGTTTCCGGTGCCGGCCGGTGCCGGGCGCACAGCCCGCCGACGACCTCGCGGGGGCTGCGCAGCAGGGGGATACCCGCCTCGGCCCACTCGGCCGGTTCGAGCATTCTGGCAAGGCGGTTGGCGGGGACGGCGGACGCGGTCGGCGCCGACACCGAGGTGGTCGCGGACGGGATGAATCCGAAGGTCACGGTCCTCCCTTCGCATACGCGCCCACGAGGCGGGCAGGGACGAGTGGGGGCGCGCCGGGGCACAGGTGTTCCCCGCGGGGGAACGGCTGTGCGGGAAGCGAGTCCAATTCTTCCTGGCACATCGGCGGGCGGCAACGAGCAATCGGCTCGGCCGACGGGAATGTACGGGAATGACTCCGATATCCCTGCCCACCTCCAGCCCGGGTGGCGCATTCCGTCCCGTGCGGACGGTGAGGACCATGCGAACGGTGAGGACCAGCGGAAACATCCCTTGCGCACCGGCCGCGGCCGCGCCCGCGCGGCCGGGACCGGGAACTCTCGTACGCCGTCACGGCCCTCGGGTCCGGCCGGGCCGGGCGCGGCCCGGGGGTGGCACCGGTCGGGTGCCCGGCGGCGCGGGGACGCGAGCGCGGCGTCACACTGGGTGAGCTGGCCGTCGGTCCCCCGCATCAGGTTGCATGGGGGCATGGACACCCAGGACCTCCGCGCCGAAGCCGATGCCGTTCTCGCCGAACTCGTCGGCGCCCCGGGAGGCTCGGCGCAGCTGCGGGAAGACCAGTGGCAGGCCGTGGCGGCTCTGGTGCGGGAACGTCGGCGTGCGCTGGTCGTGCAGCGCACCGGCTGGGGCAAGTCGGCGGTGTACTTCGTCGCCACGGCCCTGTTGCGGCGGCGTGGGTCGGGGCCGACGGTCATCGTCTCGCCGCTGCTGGCGCTGATGCGCAACCAGGTCGAGGCGGCCGAACGGGCGGGCATCCGGGCGCGCACCATCAACTCGGCGAACCCGGAGGAATGGGGGGCCATCTACGAGGAGGTCGAGCGCGGGGGGACCGACGTCCTCCTGGTGAGTCCGGAACGGCTCAACTCCGTGGACTTCCGCGAGCAGGTGCTCCCGAAGCTCGCGGCCACGACCGGTCTGCTGGTGGTCGACGAGGCGCACTGCATCTCCGACTGGGGCCACGACTTCCGCCCGGACTACCGTCGCCTGCGATCGATGCTCGGCGACCTCGCGCCCGGCGTGCCGGTGCTGGCCACCACGGCGACCGCCAACGCGCGGGTCACCGCGGATGTCGCCGAGCAACTGGGAACCGGCGCCGGTGAGGCCCTGGTGCTGCGCGGCTCGCTGGAGCGGGAGAGCCTGCGGCTCGGCGTGGTCAGGCTGCCCGACGCCGCGCACCGGCTCGCCTGGCTGGCCGAGCACCTGAACGAGGTGCCCGGGTCCGGGATCATCTACACCCTCACCGTCGCCGCCGCCGAGGAGGCCACCGCGTTCCTGCGGCAGCGGGGCTTCGACGTGGCCCCCTACACCGGCCGGACGGAGAACGCCGACCGGCTCCAGGCCGAGGCCGACCTCCAGGGGAACCGGGTCAAGGCGCTGGTGGCGACCTCCGCGCTGGGCATGGGATTCGACAAGCCGGACCTGGGCTTCGTGATCCACCTCGGCTCCCCGTCCTCCCCGATCGCTTACTACCAGCAGGTCGGCCGCGCCGGCCGGGGCGTGGAGCACGCCGAGGTGCTGATGCTGCCCGGCAAGGAGGACGAGGCGATCTGGCGCTACTTCGCCGACACGGCCTTCCCGCCCGAGGCGCAGGTCCGGCAGACCCTCGCCGCCCTCGCCGACGCGGCACGGCCGATGTCCGTACCGGCGCTGGAAGCGGCGGTGGACCTCCGCCGCACCCGGCTGGAGACGATGCTCAAGGTCCTCGACGTGGACGGCGCGGTCCGCCGGGTGAAGGGCGGCTGGGAGAGCACCGGACGGCCCTGGACGTACGACACGGAACGGTATGCGTGGGTGGCCCGGCAGCGGGCGGCCGAGCGACAGGCGATGCGCGACTACGTCGACACGGACGGGTGCCGGATGGAGTTCCTCCGCCGACAGCTGGACGACGAGGGCGCGGCCCCGTGCGGCCGGTGCGACAACTGCGCCGGTGCCTGGATCGATTTCTCGGTCTCGACGGAGGCGCTGGCAGGGGCGGCCGAGGAACTGGACCGTCCGGGCGTGGAGATCGACCCGCGCCGTATGTGGCCCACGGGCATGCCGGCCCTGGGCATCGGCCTCAAGGGACGGATCCCGGCGGGTGAGCAGTGCGCCACCGGACGCGCCCTCGGACGTCTCTCGGACATCGGCTGGGGCAACCGGCTGCGCCCCCTGCTCGCCGAGAACGCACCCGACGGCCCGGTCCCCGACGACGTCCTGAAAGCCGCGGTGGCCGTCCTCGCCGACTGGGCGCGCTCCCCGGGCGGCTGGGCCCCGGACGCGCCGGACGCCTCCGCTCGGCCGGTGGGAGTCGTCGCGGTACCGTCCCTGACCCGTCCGCGGCTTGTCGGTTCCCTCGCCGAGGGCATCGCGGGCGTCGGCCGCCTTCCCCTGCTGGGAAGCCTGGCGTACACCGGGCCGGACGGTGCGCACGCGGCGCGGCGCAGCAACTCCGCCCAACGGCTCAGGGCGCTCTGTGGCGCCTTCACCGTCCCGGAGGAGCTGGCCGGTGCCCTGGCCCGTACCCGTGGACCGGTCCTGCTCGTGGACGACCGCACCGACTCCGGCTGGACCCTCGCGGTCGCCGCCCGCATGCTCCGTCGGGCCGGTGCCGAGCGCGTGCTTCCGTTGGTCCTCGCCGCGGCGGGCTGAACCGCCCCGCCCGCCGTCAGCGGACGGGCAGCGGCGCACCGGGGAGCCGGTGCGCCGGTGCCCGAGCCGGTGTCGGCCTTTGACACGCCTGCCGTGCCGTGGGTGCTGTCCGCGAAGACCCCCGACGCGTTGCGCTCCCAGGCACGCCGACTGCATGTTTTCGCCACCCGGGACACCGGACCCGGACCGCTCGACGTGGCATTGTCGCTCGCCACCACCCGCGCCGCGATGGAGCACCGCGCCCTGATCGTCGGCCGGGACCGTGAAGAGCTTCTGGACGCCTTGGACGCGCTGGCGAACGGCACCGAGAACTGCAACGTCGTCATTGGGACCGCGGGCGAGACCGGCAGGACGGTGTTCGTCTTCCCCGGGCAGGGCAGCCAATGGCCCGAGATGGCCAGGGAACTGCCCGACACCTCCGATGTGTTCGCCGAGCGGATCGCCGAATGCGCCAAGGCGCTGGAGCCGTACATCGACTGGTCGTTGGAGGATGTGCTGCGCGGCGCGGAGGGAGCGGCGCCGCTGGAACGGCTCGACGTGGTGCAGCCCGTGTTGTTCATGGTCATGGTCTTGCTGACCGGCCTGTGGCGTGCGCACGGTGTGGAACCCGCGGCCGTCGTCGGACACTCTCAGGGCGAGGTCGCCCGCCGCGTGTGTTGCGGGAGCACTGTCGTTGGACGATGCCGCCCGAGTGGTCGCCCTGCGCAGCATTATCGGCCTCGAGCTGCAGGGCGCCGGCGGCGTGGGCGCCGTCGGACTGCCGCGGGAGAACGTCGAGGCACGCCTGGAGCAGTGGGGCGGCAGGCTGTCGATCGCGGTGGAGAACGGCCCCAGTTCGGTGCTGGTCGCGGGGGACCGGGACGCGCTCGGAGAACTCATCGAGCAATGCCGGACGGAAGGCGCGCGCACCAAACGATTCCCCACGGACTTCGCCTCGCACTCGGCATCAGGTGGAGGCCGTGGACACCGATCGCACTCACCCGACCCGAAGAGCCGCTGCGCTTCGCGGAGGCGGGAGACCAGGAGGGCATTCCGGTGGGGGCCGGGGCCGCCGACGCCGTCGTTGTATGCCTGGAGTCGCACGACACGGACGACCCCGTCACCGCCACGCACGCGGCCACGCATCGCGTGCTGTCGCTGGTCCGTTCGTGGCTCGCCGACGACTCGCTCGTCGACACACCACTGCTCGTCCTGACGAAGGGAGCGGTGGCACCCGTACCCGGCGAAGGCATCCACGATCTCGGAGCGGCAGCCGCATGGGGCCAGATCCGCTCGGCCCAGTCGGAGAACCCGGGCCGGTTCGTACTCGTGGACTCCGCCCGGACCGACGACCATCCCTCGCCCGAGGCACTGTCCGCGAGCGTCTTCTCCGACGAGCCCCAGATGGCCCTTCGCGCGGGCAGGACGCTGCTGCCGCGTCTGTGACGGGTACCTCGGACGGCTGCGGGGGCGCCCTCCGGAACCTGGGACCCCGAGGGCACGGTGCTCATCACCGGCGGTACCGGCATCCTGGGCGGCCTGTTCGCCCGCCACCTCGTCGCCGAGCACGGTGTCACCCGGCTGCTGCTCACCAGCCGCCGGGGCCCCGACTCGCCGGGCGCTGCGGAGCTCACGGCAGAAATTGCCGCACTGGGCGCCGAGGCCGTCGCCGCCTGCGACGCCGCCGATCGGGACGCGCTCGCCCGCCTGCTGGCCGCGATACCGCACGACCGCCCGCTGACCGGTGTGGTGCACGCAGCGGGCACGCTGGACGACGGACTGATCACGACGATGACCCCGGAACGCCTGGACGGAGTGCTGCGGCCGAAGGTCGACGCGGCGTGGCACCTGCACGAACTCACCCGTGACCTGGGCCTGTCCGCGTTCGTGTTGTTCTCCTCCCTCGCGGGTGTCATCGGCGGTGTCGGCCAGTCCAGTTACGCGGCGGCCAACACCTTCCTGGACGTACTCGCCGAGTACCGGGCCGGTCTCGGCCTGGCCGCGACCTCCGTCGCCAGGGGACTGTGGGCACGAACCGGCACCACGGGTGATCTGTCGTCGGCTGATCTGGAACGCATCGCCCGGGCCGGATACCCGCCCATCGCCTCCGAGCACGGCCCGGCGATGCCGGACGTCGCGCTCGGCCTCGACCGGGCGACCGCCGTCGCGACCCCCCTGAACATCGAGACCCTGCGCGAACAGCCGCGTCAGGTTCCCGCGGTGCTCGGTTCGCTGGTGCGCGTACCTTCGCGTGCCGTCGCCCGGAACAGCGATGTCCCGGTCGGCTCCCTGGCCCGGGACCTCAGCGGTCTGCCGGAGGAGGAACAGCGCGGCCGGGTGCTCGACCTCGTGCGGGCGGAAGCCGGAGTGGTGCTCGGCCACCCGGCACCGGACACCATCGGCGAACAACGGCCCTTCGCGGAACTGGGCTTCGACTCGCTGACCGCCGTCGAGCTGCGGAACCGGCTGGGCGCGGTGACCGGGCTGAGGCTGCCGACCACGCTCGTCTTCGACCACGCCACCCCGGCCGGTCTCACCGCTTACCTGTGGACCGAACTGGTGGGGCGGACGGACACCGACGACGGGCCGGCCGAGAGGCCCGCGGTCGACTTCGCGGCGGAGATCCGCCTTGCCGACGACATCGGTCCGGCCACCGAGGTGCACCGTGTCGTCGAGCACCCCATGGAGGTCTTCCTCACCGGCGCCACCGGATTCCTTGGCGCGTACCTGCTGCGCGACTTGATGCGGACCACCGACGCGACCGTGCACTGCCTGGTGCGCGGAGCCGACGAGGCCGAGGCGCTGGAACGGCTGCGGGCCAATCTCCGGTGGTACGGAATCTGGGACCAGATCGACGGCGAGCGGCTGTCGATCGTGGTGGGCGATCTCGGTCTGCCGGCCCTCGGGCTCGCTCCCGAGCGCTTCGACGAACTGGCCCGAACGGTGGACGCGGTCTACCACCCGGGAGCCATGGTCAACTGGGTCCAGCCGTACGCGACGATCAAGGCGGCCAATGTGTCGGGCGCTGAGGAGGTCCTCCGGCCGGCCGCCCGCCATCGCACCGTTCCCGTGCACTACGTGTCCACCCTCGGTGTGTACGTCGGGCGGGACACCGGTGGTACGGGCATCAAGGTCACCGATCCCAGCGGTCCCGGTGAAACCCTGCCGACCGGCTACACACAGAGCAAGTGGGTGGCGGAACAGATCACCGAGCTGGCCCGGGACAGGGCACTGCCGGTCTCCGTCTACCGGGTCGACCTCATCGCCGGGAACCACCGGAGCGGGGCCTGCCAGACCCGTGACTTCGTGTGGCTGAGCCTGAAGGGCCTGCTCCAGGCCGCAGCGGTGCCGGGTGACATCCCGGTACGGTTCCGTCTGATGCCGGTCGACTACGCGAGCGCCGCGATCCTGCACATCTCCCGGCAGACCGGGAACGACGGCAGGACGTTCCACGTGTGCGGCCACACGGATCTGGCCCTGGGCGCCGTGGTGGAGGAACTGAGGGCCCACGGGTACACGCTCGACGAACTGAACTGGGACGGCTGGCGCGAACGCGTGACGGCAGACCCGGAGAACGCGGTGGTCCCGCTCCTCGACGCGTTCGAGGTGATGGCAGCCGCTCCGGACGCCTTCTACCCGCCGATCGACGACCGCGAAACGGTCGAGGCGCTGGCGGGCAGCGGAATCAAGTGCCCGGAAGCGACCTGCGAGCTGTTCAACGAACACGTCGACTTCTTTGTGCGGAAGGGGTACTTCCCGGCGAAGTAGGCAGAGCAAGGGGACGGCATGGAACGGCCGCGACCGTTTCTCGCGGATCACCTCGCCGCCGACCGGACATGGTTGGCGGCGAGGTGGAATCCGGTGAGGCGGGCGGTGGCCTGCGCGCGGTGACGCGTCGGTGCGTGGGAAACCGCCGCGGGGCCCGGTGGTGCGACGGGGCGTCCGCACCGGATGGTCGCAGCGACCCGGCGGAGGCAGGGCGTTGTCCGGCCACGAGGCTTTCCGGCATGAGTGCCGCGGGCCCGGACACCGGTCCGGGCGGTGATCACGTTTCGGCCGCGCGGCGACATTCGTCATGGTGAGGCGGTCGCGATGCGTCCACCACCGCACGGGTAACGGCGCCGTGGCGACGTAGCGCGTCGCGGTCCTGTTCCGGCCCTCGCGCCGGACGAGGGAGTGCTGTTGTCGTCGTCGACGAGCACCCCGACGGGCATCACCCCGGTCCTTCCGCGGGTGTGTGGTACCGCAGGCGCATTCGCCCCGTCGGGCAATCGAGAGGTGGGCCGAAGCCCTGAACACTGCGTGGTTTGCATGGGTCATGCACCCCATGCAAACCGATGACCGGGGCGGACCGCGAGCGAGCCGCGGTGCCTGTGGATAAAGTTATCCACAGGGGTCGCGGAATCGGGCCGTTCGCGGGACGGTCTTGGACATGAACCAGCACCACGAATCCACCGGTCCGGTCGACGAGCAGCAGATCACCCTGCGAGGGCCTGCCGACCTCGCCGACGCCCTTCCGTACCTCATGGGGTTCCATCCGAACGACAGTGTTGTCATGGTCGCCCTGCATGGCGGACGCGGCCGATTCGGCGGGCGGCTGAGGCTTGGCATCCCGCAGTCGCCCCGCGAATGGCCGTCCGTCGCCGGGCAGCTCGCCGAATGCCTGATCAAGGGAAGCGAGCGACGCGGCGAACGCCCCGACGCGATCGTCGTGTTCCTCTGCCAGGACCCGGCCGAGGGTGAGAACGGCAACCAGATCATGGAGCGCCTGCGGCCTCTCGCACAGCATCTGCGTACGGCCTGCGGTGCGTTCGACGTGCCCGTGCTCGAAGCGCTCTGCATCTCCGACGGCCGGTATTGGTCGTACTGCTGCCCGGACAAGCGCTGCTGCCCGACCGAAGGAAACCCGATGGTGATGCCGGGGACATCGGTGATGGCGGCCGCCGCCGCGTATGCGGGCATTCAAGTGCGCGGCACACTGCGGGAGATGGAGGCCAGGCTCGCACCGCCCAGCACGTCGGCGGCGGACGGGCAGCAGCGCGCATTCGACTCCGTCGGTGCCGAGTTGATCCCGAAGCTCCTCGACGAGACGGGACGCGCGGAGGTGTCCCGTCAGACCCTCGGACTTGCCGGAAGGCTCATGAAGCGCCTCGCGGAGACACCGGTGACGACACCCTCGCTGTCGGACATCAACGACGACCGGTTGATCAGCCACGACGAGGCCGCCGAGATGATTCTCGGCCTGCAGGACCGGGAAACACGCGACAGGGCGGCGGAGTGGATGGAAGGGCCCGAAGCCGAGGCGGCACTGCGGCTCTGGCGCGTACTCTCCCGGCGCTGCGTGGCACCGTACGAGGAGCACGCCGCCGCGCCGCTCACTCTGGCCGGCTGGGTTTCCTGGTCGACGGGGGACGAACCCGGTGCGCGGGTCGCGCTCGGCCTCGCGCTGAAGGCGGATTCCCAGTACACCTTTGCCCAACTTCTTCATGAGGCGTGCAATCAGGGCCTCGACCCGGAAACGCTGCGCCGCTGCCTCAGGGGAGAGCGCAGTGCCAGGATGAACCGACCGGACCACTCCACGGAACACGCCACGCGCCACCCGGCGGAACACGGCACACGCCATCCGTCGGTACGGCGCTCCCGGCAGCACGCCCTGCACCGGACCAACGCTCGGCGGAAGAAGGCACCACAGAGCCCCGTACGCCCGGGGGCGGTGCCCGGTCGGCGTGGCACAGGGCGGACGCCCGGCCGTCGCGGGTCCAGGAGCGGCCGATGACACTTCCGTCTCCACGGTGCCGTCCCACCACGTGTGACCCGCCCTGTCCCGCGGCGCCGCCCGGCCCCGGGCGCGGGAGGACTCCGACACCCATGTCCGTGACCGGGCCGGGACCGCCGTTCCGTCCTCGCAGCGGCTCCGGACGTGCCGGCGGGACCATCCGCCCGTGCCGGGCCTGCGGACGGTCCCGAGCGCTCCGGGCGGGCGGATGCCGGGAGCGCGGATCACCGCGCACACGGAACGGAAACGGAGCGGCGGGGCACAACGCGGGGCACGACAACGGCAGTCAGTCCCGAGAAGCACGGCGTACGGAGTGTTTATCGTCAGGGAGACGACTATGATCAGCGCATGCCGCCCTACGACCCGTCGACCTTCCCGCCCTTCGCAGTCACCGTCGACCTGGTTGTGCTCACGGTGCGCCGCCACGCACTCTGCGCGCTCGTGGTACGCCGTGGCGAGCCGCCCTATCAGGGCCGATGGGCACTACCCGGCGGATTCGTCAAGGAGGACGAGGACCTCGGAGCCGCCGCAGCGCGCGAACTGGTGGAGGAGACCGGCCTGTGTGCCCAGGACCCGGCAGCACCGGCCGTCGGCAACGGCGCGCATCTTGAGCAGCTCGCCACGTACGGGGATCCCGGGCGCGATCCGCGTATGAGGGTGGTCAGCGTCGCCCACCTGGCGCTGGCCCCCGATCTGCCGGCCCCCCGGGCGGGTGGCGACGCGAACAGCGCCCGCTGGGCGCCCGTGGAGGATTTGCTCGGGCCGGAGGGTGCGACAGGCCGCGAGGGCGTGAGCCAGACCGCGCTGGCCTTCGATCACGCGCGGATCCTCGCCGACGGTGTCGAACGCGCACGGTCCAAGATCGAGTACTCCTCTCTGGCCACCGCTTTCTGCCCGCCGGAGTTCACCGTCGGTGAGCTCCGGCGGGTGTACGAGGCGGTGTGGGGTGTGGTCCTCGATCCCCGCAATTTTCACCGCAAGGTGACCGGCACCCCAGGTTTTCTGGTGCCCGCCGGGGGGACGACCACTCGGCAGGGGGGTCGCCCCGCCCAGCTCTTCCGGGCCGGTGCCGCGACGGTGCTCAACCCGCCGATGCTGAGACCGGAAGTCTGACCTCGCGGAACGCCCGGCCAGGGGAGCTGCGCGAAAAGTCGGATATGTCGCGTTATCTTGCTGGAGCACCCAGCCCTGCCGCCGAGCGGTCTCACCTCCCGCGAGAGAAGCGATGCTCCAGGTCATCGGACTCACCAGCGCCCCTCGACGCGGCCGACCGGTCGCCGTGGACGATCTCACCTTCGATGCCCCGTCCGGCCATGTCACTGCCCTTCTGGGGGCGACCGGGTCGGGCAAGACCGCGGCGCTCCGCCTGATGCTCGAACTCGATTCGGGGCGCGGCGTGACCTATTTCCGGGGCAGGCCGCTTCACCGCATCCCGAACCCCGCGCGTGAGGTGGGTGTTCTCCTCGGGGACGTTCCCGGGCACCCGGCCCGTACCGTCCGTGGTCAGCTCCGCATGCTCTGCGCCGCGGCAGGCGTGTCGGCCTCCCGGGCCGATGAACTTCTGGAGACCGTCGGTCTGGGGGGACTCCGGGACCAGCGCATCGGCACGCTCTCGCCGGGCATGGACCGCATGCTCGCGTTCGCTTCGGCGCTGCTCGGTGACCCGCACACGCTCGTCCTGGACGATCCCGCGGACGGTCTCTCCCCGCGTGAGGAGCAGCGGGTGCGCGGGCTGATGAAGGACCGGGCGGCGCAGGGCGGGACAGTCCTCTGCACCACGACCGATCCCAGGGAGGCCGTCCGGATCGCCGACCGGGTGGTCACTATCGACGGTGGGCGGCTCGTCGCCGACCAGAGCGTCGGCGACTTCTCGCGAACCCGCCTCCGTGCCCGGGTCGCGGTCCGCAGTCCGCACGCCGCTCGTCTCGCCTCCGTCGTCAGCCGCGAGGCCCGGGCGGCGAGGCGTTCGGTCGAGGTGGTCGCCGAGGCGGGCGGCCGGCTCTCTGTGCACGGAGCCACCTGCGCCGAGATCGGTGACACGGCCTTCCGTCACAGCCTTCCCGTGCACCGCCTCACGGACGAGGTTGTCGACGCCGGTCACACGGGCTCGTGCGGCGAGGTCGCCGGCACCGGTCCGGTGGATCCCGGTGCCGAGCCCGCCGTCGGCCGATCGGCGGGACGGGGGGCCGGTCCGACCGGCCGGGCAACCGGTGCGCCGGCCACTCTGTCGATCCGGCGCCGTCCGCCGCGCGGTCCGTTCCACCCCCTGCGCTACGAACTGCGCCGCCTCCTCGGCGTCAGAACAACACCGCTGGTCGCGTCCTTCGTTATGGCCGTCTCGGTCGCACTCTCCCTTCTTCTCGCCCGCTCGGACTACACCCAGTTGCCCAGGGCGTTGGCGGCCTGGCCGTCGTTGCTGCCGCTGCCGCCCGCGGCGATGGGGGCAGGGCTGCTGGGCGCGCTCTCGTTCGGTGACGAGTTCCGCTACCCGGCGCTCGCGACGGGTCGAGGCACCGTTCCGCGCCGCCTCGGGCTGCTTCTCGCCAAGCTGGTGGTGTCAGCGGGGGCTGCCCTGGTGCTCGGGGTGACCGCGGTGCTGGCCTCCGCTGCGACCCTTCACCTCGTCCATGGTGGCGATTTGATGCGAATTCCGACCGATTTCCTGTTTCTGGGGGCAAGTTGGGCGGGGTTGACCGTGGGCAGTGCCTGGGCGGGGCTGCTGGGTGCAGGAGTCTTCCGGATGGCATCGGCCGGCGTCGCCGCCGTTCTCGCCGTGCCTGTGCTCGTCGTCCCGTTGGTCCGCGCGGCATCTGCAGGCGTCGAACCTCGTGCGGTGGCCGGGCTGCCGGACCGACTTCGCAGACTGGTGTGGCCGCACTGGCCGCACGAGGCGGACCGTTGGCTGGCGGGCGCCCTGCGCGTGGTGGCGCACCCGGTGGGGACCGCCTTGTCGTTGTCGCTGTCGGTTCTGGTCTGTGCGTACGCGTTCACCAGCCTTCGCGGCAGGGTCCGTTGGTGACTGTGTGGCGGCGTTGAGGCACGCACATCGCGGCAACTGCCTTGAAAATGCCTGGCTTGCGCCGATAAGGCGTCAATTGGGGGGTGGGTGCCGATCACCCTTTCGTGTGCTTTTCACCAAAGACCTCAAGGGGCGGCGGACCGGCGCCGACAAAGGATGCGTGAGTACCCTTGCGCACACCATGATGACCGCTGCCCGCTCCGCCGATTCCGGTCTCGCCGGCCCGGGTGAACTCGACCGCTACTCGTACGCGGAGGCGCCGGCCGGCGAGCGTGCCGCTCTGCGTTCCTGGGAGGGGTCCGACGTCGAGCTCGGCCGGGCGGGCCGACGGGGCTCGGCCAGTCGGGGACGCGGCCTCCACGGCCAACTCGTTCAGCAGCTGGGCCAGATGATCGTTTCCGGCGATCTGGGTGCCGATCGTCCCCTCGTGCCGGAGGAGATCGGTCAGCGCTTCGAGGTCTCCCGCACCGTCGTGCGCGAGTCGCTGCGTGTTCTCGAGGCCAAGGGCCTGGTCAGTGCCCGCCCCAATGTGGGAACCCGGGTCCGTCCGGTCAGTGACTGGAACCTGCTGGACCCCGACATCATCGAATGGCGCGCCTTCGGCCCGCAGCGTGAGGACCAGCGGCGCGAGCTGGGGGAGCTCCGATGGACCATCGAGCCGCTCGCGGCCCGACTCGCGGCGGGGCACGGTCGTGAGGATCTCCAGCAGCGTCTCGGTGACATGGTCGAGATCATGGGGCACGCGCTCGGTCAGGGCGACATGATCACCTGCTCCCGGGCCGACGCGGAGTTTCACTCCCTGCTCATCCAGGCCGCGGGCAATCGCATGCTGGAGCACCTGTCCGGCATCGTCGCGGCGGCCCTGCAGGTCTCGGGTGGTCCCGTCACCGGTTGTGACCGCCCCACCGAGGCGTCCCTCGGCCACCATGCCCGGATCGTCGACGCCCTTGCGTCCGGTGATGCGGCGGGCGCCGAGGCCGCCATGCGTCAACTGCTCGTCGTCCACCCCGAGGTGGAACGGGTCGTGCCCGCGCCCCGCGAGCACTGAACACGGCGCGGTCGGGGGTGCGAACCAGGTGTCGCCGGGCTCTGAGCGGCCCGGCGACATGAATGTGGCGGAATGGCACTCTTGGTCCCTTTCGTCGCCAATGAGGTGTGACTCGGGCCACGCGGATTGGGCGTAACACTCCGCGAAACAGCGCGATGACCTAAGAGGTGACCGCCACGGAAGGAATACAGCAGCCGTTCAGTGCGCTGTGCAGTTCTGAGGCCAAACCCGCGCCGTCGGTACATTCCCAGCCCGACGGTCGTCGGCTCAAGCCCTCCCACGGGCCGGGCCGGAAGCCGTTTCCATCGTTCCGAGAGGTTGTTCGTGTCGGCCAGCACATCCCGTACGCTCCCGCCGGAGATCGCCGAGTCCGAGTCTGTGATGGCGCTCATCGAGCGGGGAAAGGCTGATGGGCAGATCGCCGGCGATGACGTGCGTCGGGCCTTCGAGGCTGACCAGATTCCGCCAACCCAGTGGAAGAATGTTCTGCGCAGCCTCAACCAGATCCTCGAGGAAGAGGGTGTGACGCTGATGGTCAGTGCCGCGGAGCCGTCCAAACGTGCCCGCAAGAGCGTCGCAGCGAAGAGCCCGGTCAAGCGCACCGCCACCAAGACTGTCGCGGCCAAGACGACCGTGACCAGGACTGTCGCGGCCACTGCCGCCCCGTCGGCAGGGACCGTGGACGCGGTGGCGGACGACGCCGCCCCGGCCGGACCCGCGAAGAAGGCGGCGGCCAAGAAGACGGCAGCCAAGAAGACCGCCGCGAAGAAGACAGCGGCGAAGAAGACAGCGACGAAGAAGTCCGGAAAGCAGGACGACGAGCTCCTCGACGGCGACGAGGCGGTCGAGGAAGTCAAGATCGGCAAGGGCGAGGAAGAGGAGGGCGAGGGCGAGAACAAGGGCTTCGTTCTCTCCGACGACGACGAGGACGACGCGCCCGCGCAGCAGGTTGCCGTCGCCGGTGCCACCGCGGACCCGGTCAAGGACTACCTGAAGCAGATCGGCAAGGTTCCCCTCCTCAACGCCGAGCAGGAGGTCGAGCTCGCCAAGCGCATCGAGGCCGGTCTCTTCGCCGAGGACAAGCTGGCGAACTCCGACAAGCTCGCGCCGAAGCTCAAGCGTGAGCTGGAGATCATCGCCGAGGACGGCCGCCGGGCCAAGAACCACCTGCTGGAGGCCAACCTCCGTCTCGTGGTGTCGCTGGCCAAGCGCTACACCGGCCGCGGCATGCTCTTCCTCGACCTGATCCAGGAGGGCAACCTCGGCCTGATCCGCGCGGTCGAGAAGTTCGACTACACCAAGGGCTACAAGTTCTCCACGTACGCCACCTGGTGGATTCGTCAGGCGATCACACGTGCCATGGCCGATCAGGCCCGCACCATCCGTATCCCGGTGCACATGGTCGAGGTCATCAACAAGCTCGCCCGTGTGCAGCGCCAGATGCTCCAGGACCTGGGCCGCGAGCCCACGCCGGAGGAACTGGCCAAGGAGCTCGACATGACCCCGGAAAAGGTCATCGAGGTCCAGAAGTACGGTCGCGAGCCGATCTCCCTGCACACCCCGCTGGGCGAGGACGGGGACAGCGAGTTCGGCGATCTGATCGAGGACTCCGAGGCGGTCGTTCCGGCGGACGCGGTCAGCTTCACGCTCCTCCAGGAGCAGTTGCACTCGGTACTCGACACGCTCTCCGAGCGCGAGGCGGGCGTGGTCTCGATGCGCTTCGGGCTCACCGACGGTCAGCCGAAGACGCTGGACGAGATCGGCAAGGTCTACGGCGTGACGCGTGAGCGCATCCGTCAGATCGAGTCGAAGACCATGTCCAAGCTGCGCCATCCGTCGCGTTCGCAGGTCCTGCGGGACTACCTGGACTGAGCCGCAGCAGTTTCCGGGCCGAGGGCCCCGAACCCCACGAGGGTCCGGGGTCCTCGGCCCATCTGCGGGTGCGGTCGGTGGCCGCTCGGATGACTCTGGGTGGGAGAGGTTCACCACAGAGTCAGGAGCGAGCATGTCCCGTACCGCCTTCCGCGCCGTGACCGGAGCGCTCGCCCTGGCCGCCACCACGGCCGTCATACCGCTCGGATCCCCCGTTCCCGCCGTGGCGGACAGCATTGTCGTCGGCGGTCAGCCCGCGCACGTCGCGGACAGCCCCTGGGTCGTGGCGCTGTCCAGCCGGGAACGCTTCGGGGAGACGCGTGCCGGCCAGTTCTGCGGGGGCGCCGTGGTGGGTCCGAAGAAGGTGCTCACCGCCGCGCACTGCCTCAGTCGGGCGGCGCTCGGAGTCGATGTCGGCAAGGTGCGGGACCTGAAGGTCATCGTGGGGAGGGACAGCCTGCGCGGAAGCGGCGGCAAGGAGATTCCGGTGCGGGCCACGTGGAGCAATCCCGGATTCGATCCCGCGACGAATGCGGGAGACGTGGCGGTGCTCACCCTGGCCGACCCGCTTCCCGCGAGCAGTGTGATCCCGATGGCCGAATCCGGGGACGCGGCATACGAGCCGGGCACGTCGGCGGTGGTCTACGGCTGGGGCGACACGACCGGCTACAGCGACTACGCATCGTCACTTCGTTCCGCGAAGGTGAGCGTACTGTCGGACCGTATGTGCGAGCAGGCCTACCCGGGCGGCAGAAACGGTGCGTACGACGCCTCGGCGATGCTCTGTGCGGGCGCACTGCAGGGTGGGTACGACGCGTGCCAGGGCGACAGCGGAGGGCCGCTGGTGGCCCGTGGGCGGCTCATCGGGCTGGTGTCCTGGGGGAACGGCTGCGGTCGGCCTGGAAGCCCCGGCGTGTACACGCGCGTCTCCGCCGCAGTCGGCTGGATTCCGGAGGGTGTCTGACTGACGCCGTACCGCGAGCGCGGACGCGAGAACGGGCGGCTCCCCTCGGGGAGCCGCCCGTCGGCAGGTCCGCGACCTGGCCCTGGCTCGTCGTGGATGTGAGGCGTCAGCGTTGTTCCTCTTCGGCGGCGTGGGCCTGCACGGCCGTCAGCCTGTCCGTCTCATCCTGTATTTCCGCGGCGATCTTCTTGAGTTCCGGCTCGAACTTGCGACCGTGGTGGGCGCAGAACAGCAGTTCACCGCCGCTGATCAGGACGACGCGCAGATATGCCTGGGCGCCGCAACGGTCACAGCGGTCTGCTGCGGTCAGCGGGCTCGCGGGGGTCAGAACAGTAGTCACGTCGCCTCTTCTCTAGCTCGACGAGCTGTCGTACCAGGGTCAACATCCAACCAGGCCGAAAACGTTCCCGCTCGTGGCTTTTCTTCGAAACTTCTTCTCAAGATGGCTGTCTGTTGCCGGTTGGCGGCGAATGTGCCGTATTGCGTAGCGCTACGGGTTCGCGTTGCTTGTCTTGGTGGATCGATCCTCCCGGCCGGCTTGCCGGTTTGTTCATGAGGACGTGCCCGGAGCCTAAATGGTTCATGCCTGGAAGGGAACGTGATGTGTGCGTCACTCCGGCAAGCGATCGAACATGCATGCGAAGCTGGGCTAGTGTGAGAGTTCTCCTGGGGTGGCGTTGCATCCGCTCTACCTGGCCTCGGTACCCTCTCAGCGGCAACCGTAGCCAAGCCCGTTACCCACCCGGGCCCCACATGAAATTCAGCGAGGAGCGAACCGCGTGACCGCCGATACGTCCGTGCCGTCCACTGCGCTGCTGACCGGAGCAGACCGAGACGGTTCCAACTACACCGCGCGGCACCTCCTCGTACTCGAAGGGCTCGAAGCGGTCCGCAAGCGCCCCGGTATGTACATCGGGTCCACTGACAGCCGCGGCCTCATGCACTGCCTCTGGGAGATCATCGACAACTCCGTCGACGAGGCGCTGGGGGGCTACTGCGACCGCATCGAGGTCGTTCTCCACGACGACAACTCCGTCGAGGTCCGCGACAACGGACGCGGCATCCCTGTCGACGTCGAGCCCAAGACGGGCCTGTCGGGCGTCGAGGTCGTGATGACGAAGCTGCACGCCGGCGGAAAGTTCGGCGGTGGCTCGTACGCCGCGTCGGGCGGCCTGCACGGCGTGGGTGCTTCCGTGGTCAACGCACTCTCCGCCCGCCTCGACGTCGAGGTCGACCGCAACAGCGCGACGCACTCGATCAGCTTCCGGCGCGGAGTCCCGGGAATCTTCACCGAGCGGGGACCGGACAGCCCGTTCGATCCGGCCAGCGGCCTGATCAAGGGAAAGCGGGTGCCGAAGACGCGTACCGGCACCAGGGTGCGCTACTGGGCGGACCGGCAGATCTTCCTCAAGGACGCCAAGCTCAGCCTGGAGACGCTTCACCAGCGGGCGCGGCAGACGGCGTTCCTCGTGCCCGGCCTCACGATCGTCGTCCGTGACGAGCGCGGTCTCGACGGTGGGGACAGGACCGAGGAGACCTTCCACTTCGACGGCGGCATCAGCGAATTCTGCGAGTACCTCGCTCAGGACAAGGCGGTATGCGACGTGCTGCGCCTGTCGGGGCAGGGCACGTTCAAGGAAACCGTGCCGGTCCTGGACGAGCGCGGACACATGACGGCGACCGAGGTCACCCGGGAACTCGGGGTCGACATCGCGCTGCGCTGGGGCACCGGGTACGACAGCAACATCAAGTCCTTCGTCAACATCATCGCCACGCCCAAGGGTGGCACGCATGTGACCGGATTCGAACGCTCCGTGACCAAGACCATCAACGAAGCGTTGCGTTCCGCGAAGCTGCTCCGCGTGGCCGAGGACGACATCGTCAAGGACGATGCCCTGGAGGGGCTCACGGCGGTCGTCACCGTCCGACTGGCCGAGCCGCAGTTCGAGGGGCAGACGAAGGAGGTGCTCGGCACCTCGGCGGCGAACCGTATCGTCGCCAACGTCGTGGCCAAGGAACTCAAGGCGTTCCTGACATCGACGAAGCGTGACGCCAAGGCGCAGGCACGAGCGGTCCTGGACAAGGCCGTGGCCGCCGCACGCACCCGTATCGCGGCCCGTCAGCACAAGGACGCACAGCGTCGCAAGACGGCCCTGGAGACCTCCTCGTTGCCGGCGAAACTGGCGGACTGCCGCAGCGACGACGTCGACCGCAGCGAGCTGTTCATCGTCGAGGGCGATTCGGCGCTCGGCACGGCCAAGCTCGCCCGGAACAGTGAGTTCCAGGCCCTGCTGCCGATTCGGGGCAAGATCCTCAACGTGCAGAAGGCGTCCGTGTCGGACATGCTGAAGAACGCCGAGTGCGGGGCGATCATCCAGGTCATAGGAGCCGGTTCCGGGCGGACCTTCGACATCGACGCCGCTCGCTACGGGAAGATCGTCCTGCTGGTCGATGCCGACGTCGACGGTGCGCACATCCGTATCCTGCTGCTGACGCTGTTCCAGCGCTACATGCGGCCCATGGTCGAGGCGGGCCGGGTCTTCGCGGCCGTGCCCCCGCTGCACCGGATCGAGCTCGTCCAGCCCAAGAAGGGCCAGGACAAGTACATCTACACGTACTCCGACAACGAACTGCGCCAGCGGCTGCTGGAGCTGCAACGCAAGAACGTCCGGTACAAGGATTCGATCCAGCGCTACAAGGGTCTGGGCGAGATGGACGCCGATCAGCTGGCGGAGACCACGATGGACCCCCGCCACCGCACCCTGCGCCGGATCAACATCGGCGACCTGGAAGCGGCCGAGCAGGTCTTCGACCTGCTGATGGGCAACGAGGTGGCGCCGCGCAAGGAGTTCATCACCAGTTCGGCAGCCACGCTCGACCGCTCGCGCATCGACGCCTGAGCAAAGCCGTCTCCACCGGCGTGCTGTCTCCACTGGTGTGCTGTCTCCACCCACGGGTGGAGACAGCATCTCCACCCGTGATCAACCCCTGAGCCGATCCTCCGCCCCGGTCGAGCCCGTAGCGTCGAAGGCGTCCCACCTTCCCGCATCACGGAGGCAGCCATGTCGGGGTTCATCGGTGTCCTGGTGACCGTCGTTGTCGTCCTGGTCCGCCGGCGCTCGGAACGGGGGATATCCGACGACCGGCGCCTTTGGGCCCTGCCGGGTGTTCTTCCCGACGTCTCGCTCCGTGGGCGCGGACCGGTCGGCCCCCATCGCGGTGTGCTCCCCGCGTACGGCGGCGGACCATCCACCGAGGCGATGTCGCCGCAGGGCGGGGGAAGGGGCTACACATGACGCGTACGACATGGTTGAGCTGGCCCACCCGGGAAGCGCTCTCGACAGAGACACACAGTCGCTCGCGACAGGTGATCACCTGGTCCGTGAGATTGGTGCTGCTCCTTGCCCTGCTCGGTGGCACCTTCGCCAACGGGAGCTTCACCCCCTGGCAGGTCATGGTCGGGCTGATGGGGGCAATTGCCTGCTCGGCCGCCGCGTGGGCGTTCTTCCGGACCAGTCTGGAGCACCGGCTGCTGCCTTCACTGGGGCTGCTGGCGCTGCTGATGGCGGCGGCGTTCGGTGCTCAACAGGCGGGTGCCGGTCTGCCCGCGATGATTCTGTGGTGCGGGTGCGCGGTCACTGCTCTGGAGAGACTGCCGCTCGTGGCGGGCGCCCCCGCCACGGCCCTCGCGCTCGGTGCGTACGCGGCTGTCAACACCGACGGCTGGCCGGCCACGGCCATGACCACGACCGGCCTCTGCCTGGCCGGTTATGTGATCCGCCTGGACGCGGAGGCCCGTGGCAACACGCAGCGACTCCTGGCCCAGGAGCGGGCGGCGCGTGCCGCGGAGGCCCGGACGGCCGCCCTGGACGAACGGGCCAGGATCGCCAGGGAGATCCACGATGTGCTCGCCCACAGCCTCTCCGCGCAGTTGGTGCATCTGGAGGCGGCGCGAATACTGATCGAGCGCGAGCCGGCGGCGGAGTTCCGTGACCAGGTGCTGGAGCGAGTGGTGGCGGCACGGTTCATGGCGCGTGACGGGCTCGCGGAGACCCGCCAGGCTCTCTCGGCACTCAGGGGGGAGATGTCCCCGGTGGAGGATTTCCTGAGGCAACTGGCTGCGTCCGAGCCCGCGGAGATCAGCATGATGGGTGAACAGAGGCCCTTGACCCCCGAGGTGTCACAGACGGTCCGTAGGGTGGCACAGGAGGCGCTGACCAATGTGCGCAAGCACGCGCCCGGTGCCGAGGTCCTCGTGCGGTTGGAATACCTGCCGAACGAAGTCGCCCTGGAGGTGCGGGACTCGGGCGGGCACGGTCCGGCGGGGGAAATCGCACGCAGTGGTTCCGGATACGGTCTGCTGGGGATGCGAGAGCGGGCCGAATTGCTGGGCGGGACGCTGGAGGCCGGCTCCGGAGAGGAGGGTTTCGTGGTGAGTCTGCGGGTGCCCACGTGAACACGCGGGTGGTGGTCGTCGACGACCAGTCGGTGGTGCGCGAAGGGATCGTGATGCTTCTGGGGCTGTTGCCCGGAATCGAGGTGGTCGGATCGGCGAGGGACGGCGAGGAGGCCGTGGAGCTCGTGGCCGAACTGGCCCCCGACGTGGTCCTGATGGACCTGCGGATGCCCCGATGCGACGGGGCGGAGGCGACCCGGCGGATCCGTCGCGACCACCCGGGAACCCAGGTGGTCGTGCTCACGACGTTCGCGGACGACGACTCGCTCTTTCCCGCGCTGCAGGCGGGGGCGCGTGGATATCTCACCAAGGACGCGGGAGGGGAGGAGATCGTGCGGGCCATTCAGGCGGTGCAGTCGGGCGAGGCCGGATTCGCGCCGTCCGTGCAGCGTCGGCTCCTGGAACGCGTCACGATGTCGCCGCCCCCGCCCGGTCCATCCTCCGATCCGGAAGCGCCCGACGGCCTGACACCACGTGAGCTGGAGGTGCTGGCCCTGATCGCGGAAGGACTGTCCAACCCGGAAATCGCACGCAGGCTGCACATCTCACAGGCCACGGTGAAGAGTCACATCAACAGCCTCTTCGCGAAGACCGGAGTGCGAGACCGAGCACAGGCCGTTCGCTACGCGTACGTTCGGGGCATCGCTCAGCCGCCCGGGCGGGTTGTCACCTGATGAGGTGAAGATCGGCGAATGAACTGCCCGAGAACTTCCCAATCTGCCCATTCTTGGGTACGCGGCCGAAGTGGTCCGTGGACAAGGGGAGTTGTTCGGTGGAGAAGGAAGCAGGGCGTGATGCCGCAACGGTGCGGCTCGACGACCCGTGGTACGACACGCTCGCCTCTGGCCGGGGCGAGCCGGGCGGCGTGTGGATTCCGGCCCCCGTCGGCCCATCCGGCCCCGTGGAACCGCGACACGGCCACAGCGCGGCCGAGATCTATCTGGAGGTGCAGCGCAGCGGTGCCTTCCAGGAGGTGCGCCGTCGGTACCGGCGCTTCGTCATTCCGGCGACCGTCGCCTTCCTCGTCTGGTATCTCGCCTACGTCGTCGTCGCGATCACCGAACCCGGGCTGATGGCCCGGCCGGTGGCCGGATCGGTCAATGTGGCGATGATCGCGGGGCTCGCGCAGTTCCTCACGACGTTCCTCCTCACCTGGGCCTACGCGCGGCACGCACGGCTGCGCCGGGACCGGGCAGCACTCGAACTGCGCTGGGAGACACAGGAGATGACACGGGGGGCGGGACGTTGAACGGGAACCATCAGACGCTCGCCCTCGTGCTGTTCAGCGTCTTCGTCGCGGTGACGCTCGCCATCACCACCTGGGTGAGCCGGAGCCGGCACGGATCGGCCGAGGAGTTCTACGCGGGCGGCAGGCTCTTCTCTCCGATGGAGAACGGTTTCGCCATCGCAGGCGACTACATGTCTGCCGCTTCCTTCCTCGGCATCTCCGGACTGATCGCCCTCTTCGGCTACGACGGCATGCTGTACTCGGTCGGCTTCCTCGTCGCCTGGCTCGTGGTTCTCCTGCTGGTCGCCGAACTGGTCCGGAACTGCGGCAGGTTCACGCTCGCCGACGTCGTGGCGGCTCGGATGGCGGAACGACCGGTCAGGATCGCCGCGGGCGCATCGTCCGTCACGGTCTCCGTGCTCTACCTGGTGGCGCAGATGGTGGGTGCGGGCAGTCTCGTCGCTCTGCTACTCGGCGGCACCAGCGGCGCGGCCCGCTCCTGGACCGTCATCGGCGTCGGAGCACTCATGGTGATCTACGTATCGCTCGGGGGGATGCGCGCCACCACCTGGATCCAGATCGTCAAGGCTGTGCTGCTGACGGTCGGCGCGGTCGTGCTGACCGTGCTCGTCCTGCTCCACTTCCACGGCAATTTCAACGCCCTGCTCGACTCCGCGGCCGAACGGAGCGGGCACGGGAGCCGGTTCCTCTCGCCGGGGCTCCGCTACGGAGGAACCTGGACCGCACGCATCGACTTCATCAGCCTGGGACTGGCCCTGGTGCTCGGTACGGCGGGGCTGCCGCACATCCTGTCGCGCTTCTACACCGTGCCGACCGCCCGAGCGGCCCGGCAGTCGGTCGTCTGGTCGATCGGGCTCATCGGCAGTTTCTACCTGATGACGATCGTGCTCGGCTTCGGGGCGGCGGCGCTGGTCGGCTCGGCCGAGGTGCGGGAATCGAATCCTGCGGGCAACACGGCTGTTCCGCTGCTGGCCCTGGTCATCGGGGGAGGCGAGGGATCCACTGCGGGGACGATCCTGTTCGCCGTGGTCGCCGCGATCGCCTTCGCGACGATCCTCGCAGTTGTCGCAGGGGTCACCCTCGCCTCGTCGGCCTCGGTGGCCCACGACCTCTACGCCTCGCTCCGGAGCTCGGGTTCCAAGCAGTACCGCGAGGTCACGGTGGCCCGGCTCGCAGCAGCGGGGATCGGGGTGGTCGCCATCGGACTCAGTCTGATCGCCCAGAACCTGAACGTGGCGTTCCTGGTGGGGCTCGCCTTCGCGGTCGCCGCCTCGGCCAACCTTCCGGTGCTGCTCTACACGCTGTTCTGGCGGCGGTTCACCACCCGGGGTGCGGTCTGGTCGGTCTACGGCGGTCTGATTCCCGCCGTGCTGCTCGTGCTGTTCTCACCGGTCGTGTCAGGCAGCCCCGATTCCCTCTTTCCCGGCGTCGATTTCCGGCTCGTCCCCCTGGAGAACCCCGGCCTGATCTCCATTCCGCTGGGTTTCCTGGCCGGTTGGGTCGGCACGATCACTTCTGCCGAGCCGCCCGATGCGGCCAAGCACGCGGAGACCGAGGTCCGTGCGCTCACGGGTGCCGGGGCGGTGTGACAACCGCCCGCGCCGTACGGGCGGTGGTGGTACGTCGTGAGAACCGGGACGGGCCGGCGCGGGGCCGTGGACGACGGGTTCCGCCGCCCGGCGCCGGCACCCGGTTCTCCGCTCCGCGCTCCCGAGGGCAGCGTCCCTGCGCGTCACGAGGAATCTCCCGACCGGCGGGGCGTCACCGAGGCGGTTCGTCCACTGCCGTCGGGAGCGGACGAGGAGGGCGAGGCCCCTCGTACCGGCCGCTGGGGCGCATGCGCAGCGGACGCTCCCCGTACTCCTCCAGCGCGTGTGCGATCCAGCCCGCCGTGCGCGACACCGCGAACACCGTCTCGCCGGCCTCCGCAGCCATGCCGGAGGAGACCGAGAGGACGGCGAGCGCCAGATCGACGTTGGCGTGCAGCGGGGCGTGGCGGGCGGTCGTGGTGACCACGTCGTGCGCGGCGGCGAGCGCGGGAGCCGCCTGAGGGACGTCGGCGAGCAGGGTGAACAGCGTGCGCGCCCGCGGGTCCTCCGAGACGTAGAGCCGATGACCGAGTCCGGGTACCCGGCGTCCGGTGCGGAGGTGGTCCGCGACCACCGGGACCGCGCTTCCCCGCTCCAGGACCTCGGCCAGCATCCGGTGCGCCAGGCCGCTCGCGGCCCCGTGCAGGGGCCCCTCCAGAACACCCAGACCCGCCGAGACCACCGCGTACGGATGGGCGTGTGCGGAGGCGGCGACCCTGGCGGCCAGCGTCGAGGCCGCGAGGTCGTGGTCGATCAGCAGCGCGAGCGCGGTGTCCAGCACCGTGATCGACGGCTCGTCGGCCGGGCGGGCGGTGAGCTTGGGCCAGAGGCGCCGGGCCAGTGCGGCCCCGCCGTCCGCCGTCCGAATCCCGTCCGTTCCCTCGGACGGGCCGTCCGCCGTCGAAGCCCCAGCGACCCGGGGCAGCGCGCCGACCAAGGTCGGGATCAGCCCCCGCGTACTCGCGAGCACCGCCTCGCGCGAGAGGTCGAACCGGAGGGGGTCGGCCGTCGCCGCGGCGATCACGGCCACCCGCAACCGGTCGGTGGACCCGCTGTGCGCGGGCAGTGCGGCGACGGCCCGGCGTGCCGCGGCCAGGGCCTCCGCAGGTGCCGCGAACCGGATTCCCGGTCGCAGTTCGCCGGTCCAGAGCCATTCGGCGACCTCTTCGTACGTGTACCGTCCGGCCAGTTCCGTGGCATCGACACCACGGAAGTAGTAGCGGTCGTCCTCGATCAGGGTGATGCCGGTACGGAAGACCAGATCACCGGAGGCGGGGGAGGGTTCCCGGCGTCCCGTGCGCCGGGCCAGCGCGTCCACTTCCGCGGCGTCGAACGTACTGCCACGACCACCGGGAGCGCGCCGGCTGCTCAGCTGACCCCGGCTGACATAGGCGTACACCGTCTCGGGCTTCACTCCGAGACGGTCGGCCGTCTCCTTGGTGCTGAGTCGTCGCGGGGCCGCCGCATCGGAGACATCACCGGTACCTGCTTGATCCGTCATGCCGTCAACCGTATCCATATTGACTCAATCAACATTGACAAGATGTAAGTCAAGCATGGATGGTCGAATCAAGTTTGATGGCCGGTGCACCCATGGAGGAAGACATGCCGATCACGACCAGTCGGGACTCGCTCGACGTACCCCGAGGCCTCGCCGGAGTCGTCGTCACGAAGACCGTGCTCGGCGACGTTCGCGGACGCGAGGGCTTCTACCACTACCGGCAGTACTCGGCGATCGAGCTCGCGCGGACCCGCAGTTTCGAGGACGTCTGGTACCTGATGTCCGAGGGCGTACTGCCCGACGCCGACGCGCGTCGGGAGTTCGCCGCCCGCACGGCCGCACTGCGACGGCTGCCCGCGGAGGTGCGTGACGCCCTGCCCGCCATAGCCCGTGCGGGGGCCGCCTCCGGCCCGCTGGCCGGTCTGCGCACCGCGCTATCGCTCCTCGGTGCCTCGGCAGGATTCCGGCCGGTGTACGACATCGACGCCGAGCAGCGGCGCGGTGACGCGCTGATCGCCTGTGCCGCGGTTCCCACCGTGCTCACCGCTCTGTACCGGCTCGACAAGGGGCTCGAACCGGTCGAGCCGCGCGACGATCTGCCCTACGCGGCCAACTATCTGTACATGCTCAACGGGTCCGTGCCGGACGAGGCACGTGCCCGGGCCGTGGAGCAGTACCTGATCTCCACGATCGACCACGGCTTCAACGCCTCGACGTTCACCGGCCGGGTCGTCGCCTCCACCGGCGCCGACGTGGCGGCCTGCCTGGTGGCGGCCGTCGGGGCCCTCTCCGGGCCGCTGCACGGCGGGGCTCCCAGCCGGGCCCTGGACACCCTCGACGCCATCGGCACCCCCGACCGCATCGACGGCTGGATCCGTGAACGCGTGCTCGCGGGGGAGCGGATCATGGGCTTCGGCCACCCCGTCTACCGCACCGAGGATCCCCGGTCGCGCATGCTCCGGGACATCGCCCGGGGCTTCGGCGGCCCGCTCGTCGATTTCGCCGTCGAGGTCGAGCGACAGGTCGAGGCGATCCTCGCCGAGCTCAAGCCGGGCCGCGAACTCCACACCAACGTCGAGTTCTACGCCGGCGTCGTCATGGAGCTGTGCGGGCTGCCGCGCGAGATGTTCACGCCGACGTTCTGTGTGGCGCGGGCGGTCGGCTGGAGCGCCAATATCCTGGAGCAGGCGGAGGACTCGAAGATCATCCGTCCGGCGGCCCGATACGTCGGTACACCCCCGCCGCAGCCGGTCCCGGCGCCCTGACGCTCCCGAGGAAGGTTCCCGTTGAACCCGTCGCCCCCGCCCCGCAAGAAGCAGATCCCGGTCATCGTCCTCGCGGGGTTCCTGGGGTCGGGCAAGACGACACTGCTCAATCACCTCCTCGCCAACCGCGCGGGGAACAGGATCGGCGTGATCGTCAACGACTTCGGCGCCATCGAGATCGATGCCATGACGGTCTCGGGACAGGTCGGTTCGACGGTCTCACTGGGCAACGGCTGTCTGTGCTGCGCGGTCGATGCGAGCGAACTCGACACCTTCCTGGAAACGCTCACCAGGCCGTCCGCCCGCCTCGACGTGATCATCATCGAGGCCAGTGGGCTGGCGGAGCCGCAGGAACTCGTCCGTATGCTCCTGGCCAGCGACAACCCGCACATCGTGTACGGCGGACTGGTGGAAGTCGTCGACGCGGCGGAGTTCGATGCCACGCGACAGCGCCATCCGGAGATCGACCGTCACCTCGCCGTCGCCGATCTCGTCGTTCTGAACAAGACCGACCGCGTCGGGGACGAGGAACTGGTCCGCATCCGCGACGCCGTCGCCACGCGCGGTACGGCGGGCGGCGAGGGGGCGGCGGGCCGCGGCGCGGCCGCCGTCATCGGCGCCACCCACGGGCGCATCGATCCCGAGCTGCTCTTCGACCCGTCGCTGCGCCCGGACGGCGAGGAGAAGGCGCTCCAGCTCACGTTCGAGGATTTGCTGCTGGCGGAGCGGGCCGAGGCGGAGGGCGACACCGGGCACGCGCACCATCTCCACGCCGCCTACGAGAGCGTGTCCTTCGCTGCGGACTCGCCCATGGACCCCCGGCGGCTGATGGACTTCCTCGACTCCCGGCCCCCGGGGCTGTACCGGATCAAGGGTTTCGTCGACTTCGGGCCGGGCGACCACGCCAACAAGTACGTTCTGCACGCGGTCGGCAGGTTCCTGCGGTTCGAGCCGCAGCCGTGGGCGCGGGACGAACCACGCCTCACCCAGCTGGTGCTGATCGGCTCGGGAATCGACCCGGAGGCTCTGCACAAGGAGCTGGCCGACTGCCGCGCGATCACCCCGCCGGAGGCGGGGACGGCACAGGACGCCCCACATGAACGAAGCATGTGGGGCGTCCTGAGGTACGTGCGCAGGCCCGGCGACGACGGGTAGCGGCCTGGCCGCTGGACCCGTCCGCCGCCGGGCAGCGGGCCTACACCGGGCCCGCGACCACCGCGACCGGCTTGGCCAGCGGTGCCCCCGAACCGTCGCGGCGCGGGTCCGGCGCGGGCAGGTCGACGGGAGTGCCGTTCTTCTGCGCGGCCCGCGCGGGCGCCGCGCCCGCCCAGCCGAACACCAGGACGTCCTCGCCCTTGAGGAAGCGCTGACAGCGCACCCCACCCGTGGCCCGGCCCTTGCGCGGATACTGGTCGAACGGGGTGAGCTTGGACGTCAGCACCGAGTCGTCCAGCGTGCCGTGCGAACCGGCCACCGTGAACACCACCGCGTCCGACGCGGGATCCACCGCGGTGAACGAGACCACCACCGCGTCCGCCGCCAGCTTGACCCCCGCCATACCGCCGGCGGGCCTGCCCTGCGGCCGTACCTGCGCCGCCTGGTAGCGCAGCAGCTGCGCGTCGGACGTGATGAAGACCAGATCCTCCTCGCCCGTGCGCAGCTCCGCCGCACCGACGACGCGGTCACCCTCCTTGAGCGAGATGACCTCCAACTCGTCCTTGTTGGCCGGGTAGTCCGGCACCACTCTCTTCACAACGCCCTGCAGGGTGCCGATCGCCAGACCGGGGGACGCCTCGTCCAGTGTGGTCAGGCAGACGACCTCCTCGTCGCTCCCCAGGGTGAGGAACTCCGAGACCATCGCTCCGCCGGAGAGGTTGGGAGCCGCGTGGGTGTCCGGCAACTGCGGCAGATCGATGACCGCGAGCCGCAGCAGCCGCCCCGTCGACGTCACCACACCGATGTCGCCGCGGGCCGTCGCGGGCACGGCGGACACGATCACGTCGTGCTTGGCACGCTTGGCGTCCTCGGCGAAGACGATCGGGTCGTCATTGGCGGTACGGGCCAGCAGACCGGTCGACGAGAGCAGCACCCGACACGGGTCGTCCGCCACCTCCAGCGGCACCGAGGCGACCTGCGTACCGGCCGACTCCAGCAGCACCGTACGCCGCTCGGTGCCGAACTTCTTGGCGACCACGGCCAGTTCCGACGAGACGAGCTTGCGCAGCGCGTTGTCCGATTCGAGGATCGTGGTCAGCTCGTCGATTTCGGCGTTCAGCCGGTCCCGCTCGCTCTCCAGCTCGATCCGGTCGAACTTGGTCAGCCGACGCAGCGGGGTGTCCAGAATGTACTGCGTCTGGATCTCGCTCAGCGAGAAGCGCTCGATGAGCCGTTCCTTCGCCTGCGCCGAGTTGTCACTGGACCGGATGAGCCGGATGACCTCGTCGATGTCGAGCAGCGCGACGAGCAGCCCCTCGACCAGGTGCAGCCGGTCCCGGCGCTTGCCCCGGCGGAACTCGCTGCGCCGACGTACCACGTCGAAGCGGTGGTCGAGATAGACCTCCAGCAGCTCCTTGAGACCGAGCGTGAGCGGCTGTCCGTCGACCAGCGCCACGTTGTTGATCCCGAAGGAGTCCTCCATCGGGGTCAGCTTGTAGAGCTGCTCCAGAACGGCTTCCGGCACGAAGCCGTTCTTCACCTCGATGACCAGGCGCAGGCCGTGCTCGCGGTCGGTCAGGTCCTTCACGTCCGCGATGCCCTGGAGCTTCTTCGAGCCGACCAGGTCCTTGATCTTGGAGATCACCTTCTCCGGGCCGACCGCGAAGGGCAGTTCGGTGACGACCAGGCCCTTGCGGCGCGCCGTCACGTTCTCCACGGAGACGGTCGCACGGATCTTGAACGTCCCGCGTCCCTTGGCGTACGCATCCTTGATGCCGCCCAGGCCCACGATCCGGCCGCCGGTCGGCAGGTCGGGACCGGGCACGAACCGCATCAGGGTCTCCAGGTCCGCGCCCGGATGCCTGATCAGGTGGCGGGCTGCGGCGATGACCTCGCCCAGATTGTGCGGCGGCATGTTGGTCGCCATGCCGACGGCGATCCCGGACGCCCCGTTGACCAGGAGGTTCGGGTAGGCGGCCGGGAGAACGGTGGGTTCCTGTTCCTGACCGTCGTAATTCGACTGGAAGGCGACGGTGTCCTCGTCGATCGACTCCGTCATCAGGGACGTCGCGTCGGCCATCCGGCACTCGGTGTACCGCATGGCGGCCGGCGGGTCGTCGTTCCCGAGCGAGCCGAAGTTGCCGTGGCCGTCGACCAGGGGGAGCCGCATGGAGAACGGCTGCGCCAGACGGACCAGCGCGTCGTAGATCGACGCGTCGCCGTGCGGGTGCAGCTTGCCCATGACCTCGCCGACGACGCGCGCGCACTTCACGAAGCCGCGGTCGGGGCGCAGGCCCATCTCGTTCATCTGGTAGACGATGCGGCGGTGCACGGGCTTCATGCCGTCACGGGCGTCCGGCAGTGCCCGTGAGTAGATCACCGAGTACGCGTACTCGAGGAAGGAGCCCTGCATTTCGTCGACGACGTCGATGTCGAGGATCTTCTCCTCGAAGTCGTCCGGCGGCGGGGTCTTCGTGCTGCGGCGGGCCATCGCTGCTGCGACTCCTTCACGGATTCTGTTCGGGCAACCTCAGGTTCTGACGCGGACCATTGTGGACCTCCGCGCTGACATCGCCGACCTCGACCCGTCCCAAGCGTCGTTCCCACCCGTGCCGGGGCGGCCTGCCGCGCCGCTCCGAGAAGCCCGCGGCGGCGTTCCGGGGAGGGCAGTGCCGGGGCCCGGGGTGCGCCCCGACGAGGACGCGCCGGGCGCGCGCCCCTCTTTCACGCGAAACTTCCGAGGTATGGGAACTTCGCCAGGTGCACGTGCGCTTGCTTACAGTGGCAGGTCTCGCACGAAAACCAGAAACGCGATCGAAGGGACGTACATGCCCATGGGTCACACGGCCACAGCCCAGGCCGGCTCCGGCGGCTTGACAGCGACCGAGCACCGTCTGGCCAACGGCCTGCGCGTGGTGCTCTCCGAGGACCATCTGACCCCGGTCGCCGCGGTCTGCCTCTGGTACGACGTCGGATCGCGCCACGAGGTCGAGGGACGCACCGGGTTGGCTCACCTCTTCGAGCACCTGATGTTCCAGGGCTCCGGTCAGGTGAAGGGGAACGGACACTTCGAGCTGGTGCAGGGGGCCGGCGGTTCGCTCAACGGGACCACCAGCTTCGAGCGCACCAACTACTTCGAGACGATGCCCGCGCACCAGTTGGAGCTGGCGCTCTGGCTGGAGGCGGACCGGATGGGTTCGCTGCTCGCCGCGCTCGACGAGGAGTCCATGGAGAACCAGCGCGACGTCGTCAAGAACGAACGGCGCCAGCGCTACGACAATGTCCCCTACGGCACGGCGTTCGAGAGGCTGACGGCGCTCGCCTACCCCGAGGACCACCCGTACCACCACACGCCGATCGGCTCGATGGCCGACCTCGACGCCGCCACACTTGAGGACGCGCGCACGTTCTTCCGCACGTACTACGCGCCCAACAACGCGGTGCTCTCCGTCGTCGGCGACATCGATCCCGAGCAGACGCTCGCCTGGATCGAGAAGTACTTCGGCTCCATCCCCTCCCACGACGGCAAGCGGCCGCCGCGCGACGGCACGCTGCCCGAGATCATCGGCGAGCAGCTGCGCGAGGAGGTGCGCGAGGAGGTGCCGGCGCGGGCGCTGATGGCCGCCTACCGCCTGCCGCACGACGGCACCCGCGAGTGCGATGCGGCCGACCTCGCGCTGACCGTGCTCGGCGGCGGCGAGTCGTCGCGGCTGCACAACCGACTGGTGCGCCGCGACCGCACGGCCGTGGCGGCCGGGTTCGGGCTGCTGCGGCTGGCCGGTGCCCCGTCCCTCGGCTGGCTGGACGTCAAGACGTCCGGCGGCGTCGAGGTCCCGCAGATCGAGACCGCGGTCGACGAGGAACTCGCCCGCTTCGCGGCCGAGGGCCCCACGCCCGAGGAAATGGAACGCGCGCAGGCCCAGTTGGAACGCGAGTGGCTGGACCGGCTCGGTACGGTCGCGGGCCGTGCCGACGAACTCTGCCGCTACGCCGTACTGTTCGGCGATCCCCAGCTCGCGCTCACCGCCGTGCAGCGGGTTCTCGACGTCACGGCGGAGGAGGTCCAGGCGGTCGCCCAGGCCCAGTTGCGGCCCGACAACCGGGCGGTGCTGGTCTACGAACCGGTCGAACCCGCCGAGTCCGCGGACACGGCGGACACCGATGGGACCGACGCCGACGACACCGACGCGCACGAAGGGGCGGACAAGTGACCGACGCTGCCGCGACTGGAGTTTCGATGCAGTACCACCCGCAGCCCGCCCCCGGCGTCGCCCGCCCGTGGGCCTTCCCCGCGCCGGAACGCGGTGCGCTGCCCAACGGCCTCACCGTGCTGCGCTGTCACCGCCCCGGCCAGCAGGTGGTGGCGGTCGAGCTCTTCCTCGACGCACCGCTGGACGCCGAGCCCGAGGGCCTCGACGGCGTGGCCACGATCATGTCCCGGGCCCTGTCCGAGGGCACCGACAAGCGCACCGCCGAGGAGTTCGCCGCCGAGCTGGAGCGCTGCGGCGCCACGCTCGACGCGCACGCCGACCACCCCGGCGTCCGGGTCTCCCTGGAGGTTCCGGTGTCCCGGCTGGGCAAGGCACTCGGCCTGGTGGCCGAGGCGCTGCGCGCGCCCGCCTTCGCAGACAGCGAGATCGAGCGGCTGGTGCGCAACCGGCTCGACGAGATCCCGCACGAGCAGGCCAACCCGGCCCGGCGCGCCGCCAAGCAGCTCTCCAAGGAGCTCTTCCCGGCCACGTCGCGGATGTCGCGACCGCGCCAGGGCACCGAGGAGACGGTGGAGCGGATCGACGCGGCGGCGGTGCGGACGTTCTTCGACGCCCACGTCCGGCCGTCCGCGGCGACCGCCGTGGTCGTCGGCGATCTCACCGGCATCGATCTGGAGGCCGTGCTCGCCGACACCCTCGGCGACTGGTCCGGCGACACCGCGGAGCCGCGCCCCGCCCCGCCGATCACGGCCGACGACACCGGACGCGTGGTCATCGTCGACCGTCCGGGCGCGGTGCAGACGCAGCTTCTGATCGGCCGGATCGGAGCCGACCGGCACGACAGCGTGTGGCCGGCCCAGGTGCTCGGCACGTACTGCCTGGGTGGCACGCTCACCTCCCGACTGGACCGGGTGCTGCGGGAGGAGAAGGGCTACACCTACGGTGTGCGGGCCTTCGCCCAGGTACTGCGGTCGTCGGCCCCGGGTTCGGCAACGGGGGCGACCGGCGCCGCGATGCTCGCCATCAGCGGTTCGGTGGACACCGAGTCGACCGGACCGGCGCTGGAGGACCTGTGGACGGTTCTTCGGACCCTGGCGGCCGAAGGGCTGACCGACGAGGAGCGCGAGACGGCGGTGCAGAACCTCGTCGGTGTCGCACCGCTGAAGTTCGAGACGGCGGCCTCCGTCGCCGGTACCCTCGCCGATCAGGTCGAGCAGCACCTCCCGGACGACTTCCAGGCGCATCTGTACGCCCGGCTCGCGGAGACCGGCACGGTCGAGGCGACCGCCGCGGTGGTCAACGCCTTTCCCGAGGACCGGCTGGTGACGGTTCTGGTCGGCGACGCGTCCCGGATCGAGGAACCGGTGCGGGCCCTGGGCATCGGTGAGGTGTCCGTGGTCGCCGGCTGACGTCCGTACCGTCGTTGTCACCGGTGCCGGAGGAGCGCTCCGTGCCGGAATCGGACCGGGCGGCTCGGGCACCGGGCCGGTGGCCGGCCCGTTCCCGCCCGGCGTCGGCGTCCGACATGCCGGTCCCGGGCACCGAGCCGCCCGGGGCCGGCGGCGGCGTCCGGGAACCGGGGTGCACGAGCCGGACACGCGGCCACCCGGACGACACGGCGGCCACCCGGATACGTCGGTCATCCGGGGCACGGCCGTCCGGGCGCGGCGGTCACCGGGCGCGCTCGCCCGGACGCGAGTCCGACGAAGTCCGCCGGGGCGCACGAATCCCGGGCCGGGAGGAGGGCCCCTGTGAGAGATGTCTCGCCGGGGCCTTCCCCTCGGCCCGCTCCGCCCCGGAGGTTGCCTGTCCGCCCTGTGGCATGCGCTACAAATCGGCCGGTCCGTTTGGAGAACGAAAGTTCCGCCCCTTAGCGTCGACCGGGCTGTTCGTCACTCGTGTGTCGCGACCGGGACGCACCGGGCAGCCATCGCCGAGTCCCCGTAGGGCGTGAGCCTGGGGAGCCGGGGACCCACACAGTCCCTGGGGTGAATCGGATGCCCGGGCCTCGATGAGGCCATGGCGCCCGTAGGAGACCTTCCTGCTCCGAACCCGTCAGCTAACCCGGTAGGCGAGAAGGAAGGAAAGGACCAGCCACTTCATGGCGTTCACCCGTGCCACCGGGAAGCACCGTGCCCCGAGCCGGCTCACGCGCAACGGTGCGCGGATCGCGGGCATCGCGACCCTGGCCACCACCGGCGTCATCGGCGGCGCCGCCTCCCCGGCCCTCGCCGCGGACGCGGGCGCCCCCGACACCGACGAGACCGGCCTGAATCAGGTCATCACCGTCCGGAGCGTTCTCGCCGACCGGATCGATGCCCAGGCCGACGCGCAGCAGCGCCACGCCGACGCCGAGGCGAAGGCAGAGGCCCGGCTGAAGGCCGAGGCCGAGAAGCGGGCCGCGATCAGGGCGAAGGCCGAGGCGGAAGCGAAGCGCGCAGCCGAGGCACGTGCCGAGAGGGCGCGCGCCGCCCGCTCCGCCGAACGGGCCCGCCTGGGCTCCTTCCAGCTCCCGGTCGCCGGTTCCTACGTCACGACCGGCTACAAGTCCAGCGGTTCGCTCTGGTCGTCGGGCAGCCATTCGGGCATCGACTTCCACGCCGCTTCCGGCAGCACGGTCGTCGCGGTCGGCGCGGGAACGGTCGTCGAGGCCGGCTGGGGCGGCGCGTACGGCAACAACATCGTGCTCCGGATGACGGACGGTACGTACACGCAGTACGGCCACCTCTCCTCGATCGGAGTCTCCGTCGGCCAGAGCGTGGGCGCGGGCCAGCGGATCGGGCTCTCCGGATCGACCGGCAACTCCACCGGCCCCCACCTCCACTTCGAGGCCCGGACCGCTCCCTCCTACGGCTCCGACATGAACCCCGTCGCGTACCTGCGTGCCCACGGCGTCAACATCTGAGCGGACCCCACGTACGACACCGTTCCAGAAGGCCCCGGCAGGCGCGTCCCGAAAGGATCCGCACGCCGGGGTCTTCGGCGTGCCGAGGTCCCCTTCCCGTTCTCCTTCCCCCGGGCCGGCCCATCGCCCGAGCCGGCGGAGAGGCCCCCGCCGGGGGCCGAGGAGTCCGTCGCCGCTGCTCCGCCCGCGATCGGTCCGGAACGCCGCGGCCGGTCCGGAACGCGCAGGAGCCGGGGTCCGGAAAGCGCAGGAGCCGCGATGCCCCGTCCGGCGGCATCGCGGCTCCTGCGCGCGGGAAGTCGGTTCAGACGGTCTCCGGGAGCTCGTCGAGCCCCTCGGCGACCAGCTTGGCCAGGCGGTCCAGCGCGGCCTCGGCGTCGTCCGCCTCGGACGCGAGCACGATTTCCTCGCCGCCCTGCGCACCGAGGCCGAGCACCGCGAGCATGGAAGCGGCGTTCACCGGGTTGCCGTCGGCCCTGGAAATCGTCACCGGGACGCCGGACGCCGTGGCGGCACGGACGAATATGGAAGCGGGGCGGGCGTGCAGGCCCTCGGCCCAACCGACGTTGACGCGGCGCTCAGCCATGGTTCTGCCCTTCATGAATCAACGGTTGTCTAGACCATTCTCGCACGCGGTGCGCGGTGTTCCGGCCGACCCGCGACAGGCCCGCGACCAGTGCGGCAGCGCTGTTCGATCCCCCCAGACTGCCCCGGCCCCAGGGCGCACGCGACCGGTGGCCGGGTCGTACTCTGGGCCCATGCAGCCCGCGCCGGAGCACAGTCCGCACCATGCCTACCCCGACCACTGGGAGGCGGACGTGGTCCTCCGTGACGGTGGGACCGCCCGGATCAGGCCCATCACCACGGACGACGCCGGACGACTGGTCAGTTTCTACGAACAGGTCTCCGACGAATCGAAGTATTACCGTTTCTTCGCCCCCTATCCGCGCCTGTCCGACCGGGATGTGCACCGCTTCACCCATCACGATTACGTCGACCGGGTGGGGCTCGCGGTCACCGTCGGCGGCGAGTTCATCGCGACCGTCCGCTACGACCGGATCGACGGGCGCGGCAGGCCGGCCTCCGCTCCCGCGGACGAGGCCGAGGTCGCCTTCCTCGTGCAGGACGCGCATCAGGGCCGGGGGGTCGCCTCGGCGCTCCTCGAACACATCGCCGCCGTGGCCCGCGAACGCGGCATCCGCCGTTTTGCCGCGGAGGTGCTGCCCGCCAACACCAAGATGATCAAGGTGTTCCGGGACGCCGGCTACACCCAGCAGCGCAGTTTCGAGGACGGTTCCGTCCACCTCACGCTGGACCTCGAACCGACCGCCGAATCCCTCGCCGTCCAGCGAGGCCGCGAGCAGCGGGCCGAGGCGCGCTCCGTGCAACGCCTCCTCAGCCCCGGCTCCGTGGCCGTCGTCGGCGTCGGCCGCACGCCCGGCGGGGTCGGCCGGACGGTCCTGCGCAACATCCTCGGGGCCGGGTTCACCGGCCGCACGTATGCCGTGAACCGCTCCTTCACCGCGGACCGGGAGACCATCGACGGGGTCCCCGCCCATCGTTCGGTGGGCGAGATCGACGAGCCGGTGGACCTCGCCGTCGTCGCCGTCCCCGCCGAACGGGTGCCGGAGGCCGTGGCCGACTGCGGCGAGCACGGTGTCCAGGGCCTCGTCGTCCTCTCCGCCGGATACGCCGAGTGGGGGGCCGAGGGCAGGGACCGGCAACGCGAACTGGTCCGCCAGGCGCGCTCGTACGGCATGCGGATCATCGGCCCGAACGCCTTCGGCGTCATCAACAACGCCGAGGCCGTCCGGCTGAACGCCTCCCTCGCCCCGGAGCCGCCCGCGCCCGGCCGCATCGGACTGTTCACCCAGTCCGGGGCGATCGGCATCGCCCTGCTCTCCCGGCTCTACCGGCAGGGGGCCGGGCTCTCCACCTTCATCTCCGCGGGCAACCGTGCCGACATCTCCGGCAACGACTTCCTCCAGTACTGGTACGAGGACCCGGACACCGACGTCGCCCTGCTGTACCTCGAATCGTTCGGCAACCCGCGCAAATTCATGCGGCTCGCCCGGCGCACCGCGGCAGTGAAGCCCGTCGTCGTGGTGAAGGGCGCCCGGCACAGCGGTGCCACGCCGCCCGGCCACGCCGTTCCGGTCAGCCGGATCCCGGACGCGACGGTCTCCGCGCTCATGCGGCAGGCGGGCGTGATCCGGGTCGACACGGTGACGGAGACGGTCGACGTGGGCCTCCTCCTAGCGGACCAGCCCCTTCCGGCCGGGCCCAGGGTCGCGATCCTCGGGAACTCCGAATCGCTCGGGCTGCTCACGTACGACGCCTGTCTGACCGAGGGGCTGCGGCCGCGACCGCCCCTCGACCTCACCACCGCCGCCACCCCGCAGGACTTCCGGGAGGCCCTGGCCGCGGCCCTCGCCGACGAGGGCTGCGACTCGGTGATCGTCACGGCGATCCCGTGGGTGGGCGAGGACGGGGAGGCGGAGACCGGCGACGGAGAGGTGCTGGCCACCGCGTTGCGTGCGGCAGTGGCCGCGGGCCCGGCGAAGCCGGTGGCCGTCGTGCACGTGGAGATCGGCGGGCTGGCGGACGCTCTCGCCGCGGCCACCGGCACGGTCGCGCAGTCGCGCACGGCGAGGCGGCCGTCCGGTGGCACGGCTCCCTCGGCCGCCGAGCAGGCGAGCACGGGGAGCGCGGGAACGGGCCCCTCGTCCACGGGGCTCGTGCCGGGCGGCACCCGTCCCACCGCCGTGCCCGCCGCGGACGGCGGCAGCGACGGCCCGGGTGCCCTCCCCGCCCCGGCGGCGCAGACACCCGCAGCCGTCGGCCGTGCCACCGGGGGCGACTGCGGTACGGAGGCCCGGGACGCGTCCGGGGCGGGCATCCGCGCCGGGCGGATCCCCGCCTACCCGGCCGCCGAGCGAGCGGTGCGCGCCCTGGCCGAGTCGGTGCGGTACGCGCAGTGGCGCCGGCAGGCCGCCGTGCCCGGCAAGGTGCCCGAGTTCCTCGACGACACCATCGACGAGGCCGGGACCGCCGAGCTGATCGACGCCCTCCTCGGCCCCGACCCCGATCCCCGCGGCAGGCCGCTCACCCACGACGAGGCGTGCGAACTCCTGGGCCGCTACGGCATCGCCGTCCGGCCGACCCTGCCCGCCCCCGACCCCGAAGCGGCCGTCGCCGCGGCGGCCCGGCTCGGCTATCCCGTGGCGCTCAAGACCACCGCGCCCCACCTGCGCCACCGGGCCGATCTCGGCGGGGTACGACTCGACCTCGCGGGCGAGAACGCGCTCCGACGCGCCTACGGCGAACTGACGGACCTGCTCGGCGGGCCCGCCGAACTCCAGCCCGTCGTCCAGGCGATGGCCCCGCGCGGCGTCGACACCGTCGTACGGGCCGCGATCGATCCGACGGCGGGCGCCGTCCTCTCGTTCGGGCTCGCCGGCGCACCCTCCGAGCTCCTCGGCGACACCGCCCACCGCCTGATTCCGGCCACCGACCGCGACGCCGCCGAGCTGATCCGGACCATCCGCGCGGCCCCGGTGCTGTTCGGCTGGCGGGGGGCGGCGCCGGTCGACACCGCGGCACTGGAGGAACTGCTGCTGCGGGTGTCCCGACTCGTCGACGACCACCCCGAGGTGGTCTCCGTCACCCTGGAACCGGTCGTGGTCGCCACCCAGGGGCTCACCGTCCTCGGCGCGAACGTGCGGATCTCGCCGCCCCCGCCCCGTACCGACCTCGGGCCCCGCCGCCTCCCCAACTACTGACCGCTACGGGCACCGCCCGCCCGACGGTGCCGTTCCTGCGGGCGGGCAGTGTCCCGCACCGCCCCGTCCGTGCCGTCCCCGGCAGTCATCCGTCCCCCGTAGGATGGTGCTCATGGCAAAGACCGGTACGACGACCCAGGGGCTGCGCGCGGCGATCGAGCGCAGTGGCTACTACCCGGCCCTCGTGGCCGAGGCGGTGGAGGCCGCCGTGGGCGGTGAGCCGGTCGCTTCGTACCTGGTCCACCAGGAGACCACCTTCGACTCCAACGAGGTGCGCCGCCACGTCACGGTCCTGGTCCTCACGGACACCCGGTTCATCGTCAGCCACACCGACGAGCAGAACGCGGACACCAGTTCCCCGACGCCGTACGCCACCACCTCCACCGAATCGGTCAAGCTCGACCGGATCTCGTCGGTCGTGGTCAGCCGGGTCGTGGCGAACCCCGAGAAGTACGTGCCGGGCACGCTGCCGCGCGAGGTCGTCCTCACCATCGGCTGGGGCGCGGTCTCCCGCATCGATCTGGAGCCCGCCGCCTGCGGCGACCCCAACTGCGAGGCGGACCACGGCTACACCGGCAACACCACGGCCGACGACCTGAGCCTGCGGGTCAGCGAGGCCGGCGACGGCCCGGACACCGTGCGCCAGACCCTCGCCTTCGCCCAGTCGCTCTCCGAGGCCACGGCCGTGACTGCCGCGACCGGCCGCTGATGACCCAGCCGTCCTGGCAGGACCCGGTCCTGCTCGACGTCCGCACCGCTCCCGTGCCCGAGTACGGCGGCGGCTCGCTCGCGGATCTGCTGCCGACCCTCGTCGCCGGGCAGGGCGTGCCCGGTTTCACCGCGGCGATCCCCGAGCTCACGCCTGCCGACCGCAACTGCGTGTTCCTGATCGACGGCCTGGGCTGGGAGCAGATCGCGGCCCACCCCGACGAAGCACCGTTCCTGCACGCGCTGCTCCCCACCTCGCGCGGCGGCACGGGCCGCCCGATCACGGCAGGCTTCCCCGCCACCACCGCGACATCGCTGGCCTCGGTCGGCACCGGACTCCCGCCGGGGGAGCACGGCCTGCCCGGCTACGCCGCGCGCAATCCGGAGACCGGCGAGCTGATGAACCAGCTCCGCTGGCAGCCCTGGACCCCGCCGACGGAGTGGCAGCCGCACCCCACGGTCTTCGCGCTCGCCGATGCCGCGGGAGTGGCCACCGCCCAGGTGTCCGCCCCCGCCTTCGAGCGGACGCCGCTCACCCGGGTCGCACTGAGCGGCGGATCGTTCCTCGGACGGCTGTCCGGCGAGGAACGAATGGACGTCGCCGCCGAACGGCTGGCCGCGGGCGACCGCTCGCTCGTGTACACGTACTACAGCGAGGTCGACGCCAAGGGGCACCGGTTCGGCATCGACTCCGACGCCTGGCGCGGACAGCTCATGTACGTGGACGGGCTGGCCCGGCGCCTGGCGGAGCAGCTCCCGCCCCGTTCGGCGCTGTACATCACCGCCGACCACGGCATGATCGACATCCCCTTCGACGAACGGTCCCGGATCGACTTCGACGAGGACTGGGAACTGCGCGCGGGCGTCGCGCTGCTGGGCGGCGAGGGCCGGGCCCGGCACGTGTACGCCGTTCCGGGAGCGGAGGACGACGTCCTGGCCGTCTGGCGGGAAGTGCTCGGCGAGCAGTTCTGGGTGGCGAGCCGGGACGAGGCGATCGAGGCGGGCTGGTTCGGCCCGAAGACAGACGAACGCGTCCGCGGTCGGATCGGCGACGTCGTCGCTGCGGCCCACGACGACGTGGTGATCACCGCGTCGGTCAACGAGCCGCACGAGTCCGAGATGGTCGGCATGCACGGCTCGATGACCCCCGTCGAGCAGTACGTGCCACTGCTCGAAGTACGCTCGTAGCCGCGATTTCGCACCACCGTCGGGGCGGCTGCCGTCCGGCGTCGCTCCCCGAGACCCCAACCGATCCGGAAGATTGCCCTCCACCGATGTCCGAACTGGTATTTCCCTCCGGCACCATGGACAGCGGGAGGGGCACGCACGCGCCGGGGCATTCGCCACGGCCCGGACCCGTCGCCATGCGCCGGCCGGGCGGCGCGCTGTGCCCGGAACCCTACTCGCCGCGAAAGGCCGCATTCCACTGATGTCCGAATTGGTGTTTTTCTCCGGAACGATGGATTGCGGGAAGAGTACTTTGGCGCTCCAGATCGAACACAACCGTTCGGCCCGGGGACTTCAGGGTGTGATCTTCACGCGGGACGACCGGGCGGGGGAAGGGAAGCTGTCCTCGCGGCTGGGCCTGGTCACGGGGGCTGTCGAGGCCACCGAGGGCATGGACATCTACGCGTATCTGGTCGACCAGTTGTCCAAGGGCGGCAAGGTCGACTATGTGATCGCCGACGAGGCGCAGTTCCTCTCGCCGGAGCAGATCGACCAGTTGGCGCGGGTGGTGGACGACCTCGGGCTGGACGTCTTCGCCTTCGGCATCACCACCGATTTCCGTACCAGGCTCTTCCCCGGCTCGCAGCGGCTGATCGAGCTGGCCGACCGGATCGAGGCCCTCCAGGTGGAGGCCCTGTGCTGGTGCGGAGCCCGGGCCACCCACAACGCGCGCACGGTCGGCGGGGAGATGGTGGTCGAGGGCGCCCAGGTGGTCGTCGGTGACGTCAACCGTCCGGTGGCGGAGATCGGTTACGAGGTCCTGTGCCGCAGTCATCACCTCCGCCGGATGACTGCCGCCTCGGCCCGCGCGGGCGCGCTCTCGCCCGACGTCCTGCCGGTCACGTCCGCCTGACGGCGAGATTCCTCCGTCGGCTCCGGGTCTCCGCGGGCCCGCCGTGCCTTACGCTCGACCCACGACCCGTGCGCTGGAAACGGTGGAGGCATCGTGGACCCGATTGCACCTGAACTCCTCATGGCCCTTGCGGGAGGCACCGCGGGCGCGGCGGGGGAGCAGATGTGGACAACCCTGCGAAACCTGGTCAGGCGGCGGTCCTCGGACCGGGAGCCGCACGACGACGAGTTCACCGCCCTCGCCGGGGCGGCCGACAGCGCGGAGCGGGCCACGGCGCTGGCCGAGGCGCTGGCTCTCCGCGCCCGGCAGGACCCCGCCTTCGCCGAGGCGCTCGCCGCCTGGCGCCGGGAGGCCGAGGCGCTGGAGGGCACGCGGACCGGTGCGGGCGATGTGAGCAACGCAGTCTCCGGGGGCACCCAGGGCACTGTCGTCCAGGCGCGGGATGTTCACGGTTCCATCAACCTCGGTGGCTGACGAGGCCGTGCACGGCCGGGCGGCGCAGGAGAGGACCGGGCCCGAGCCGGGCGACGCAGGTGTTCCGGCCCGGCCGGCGATCGCGGCAGATTCCGCAGACGCGCCGTGCCCCCGTGGTCTACTGTGAGCGGCGTGTCGGAACCTGTCGAACCCTGCACGCTCGCAAGCGAGTTCACCGCGGCACTCGCTCGTCAGCAGCGGCTCGCGGAGCGCCGTGAGGAGATCGTCACAAGGCTGCACGACGAGGTCGAGCGGCTGCGCCGGGGCGAGACCGAAGCTGCGCTCGATCTCGTGCGCCACTCACTGATCCGGCTCCACGACCAGATCCTGCGCCAGGCCGAACACGTCACCGGACCGCTCGACGTCGACGAACTGCGGGCCCTGCTGACGGCACTGGCCGACGAGGCGGCGGACACCGTGGCCAGGACCGGCGTGCAGCGGTACGTACCCCAAACCGGCGAGGCGTTCGACATGGCGTTGCAGCGTCCGGTGGGCAGCGCCGCCGCCGGGGGACCGGAGGCGAACCGGACGGTGGCGCGCGTCGTGGCGGCCGGATTCGTCCAGGGCGAGCGGGTCGTGCGCAAGGCCGACGTCGTGGTCTTCCGGTGGGAGCCGGAAGCTCCATGAACGTCTCCGGCTCCGGCGGGCTCGACGACATGACCGACAAGGACAACTGACGAGACAACAGACGGTGCGGACGCCATGCGCGGCCGTCCCGACGGCGGGAGACCGTATGGCCGTGTACGGCATCGACCTGGGGACCACCTACTCCTGCGTCGCACGGATCGACGACATCGGCAGACCGACCGTGCTGCGCAACCTCGAAGGGGCGGACACCACACCCTCCGTCGTCTACTTCGAGAGCGCCGACAGCGTCGTCGTGGGGCAGAGCGCAAAGGACGCCACCGTCCTCGACCCCGAGCACGTCGTACAGCTCATCAAGCGGGACATGGGCGATGCGGTGCCGCGCGAGTTCCACGGCCGCGCCTACACACCGGAGGAGATCTCCGCCCGTATCCTGCGCAAACTCGTCGAGGACGCCAAGGCCGCAGGCGGCGACGAGGCGCGCGACGTGGTGATCAGCGTGCCCGCCTACTTCGGGCTCGCCGAGCGGGACGCCACCCGCAAGGCCGGTGAGATCGCCGGACTGCGCGTCCTCGACGTGGTCGCCGAGCCCATCGCGGCCGCACTCGACTACGGGGCGCTGGAAGGGGACGAGGAGCGCGGGGACCGGGCCATCCTCGTGTACGACCTGGGCGGCGGCACCTTCGACACCACCGTGCTCACCCTGCGCGGGCGCGAACTGACCGTGCTGTGCACGGACGGCGCGAAGGAGCTGGGCGGCAGCGACTTCGACGACCGCGTCGTCGTGCACCTGGCGGAGCGGTTCCGCGAGCGCTTCCCGGACGTCGACGACCCGCTGTCCGACCTCCAGTCCGAGACCCAGCTGCGCAAGGACGCCGAGGAGGCGAAGAAGGCGCTGTCCTTCCGCGAGCGCTACACCGTCCGCGTCATGCACCAGGGCAGGGTCGAACCGGTGGAGCTGACCCGGGGGCTGATCGAGGAACTGACCCGCGACCTGCTCGACCGCACCGTCGACATCACCCGCCGCACCGTCGAACTCGCCGCGGAGCGGGGCGTGTCGTCCTTCGACGACGTGCTGCTCGTCGGCGGCGCCACCAAGATGCCCGCCGTCGCCGCCGCCCTGCGCGCCCAGTTCGGCTTCGAGCCCAGGCTGCACAACCCCGACCTCGCGGTGGCCCGCGGCGCCGCGCTCTACGCCCTCGACCGGGCCGCCTTCATCCTCTCCGGCGGCGAACTCCCCGACGGGCAGGCACCGGACGTGCCGGAGACGGGCCTCACCCACCGCCCGTACGAAATCTCCACCGTTGCCTCGCGCGGCTACGGCATCCAGGTCACGGACATTGACACCGGCCGGGAGTACGTCACCCATCTCGTGCACGCGAACGACACCCTGCCCGTGTCGGTGACCGACGACTTCGCCACCCTCCGCGACGGTCAGCGCAAGGTCCGGATCCAGGTGATGGAACAGGCGGGCGCGGTGGAGTCGGAGGAACTGGATCACAACACCGAGGTCGCGCAGGGCACGCTGAAGATCCCACCCGGCAAACCCGCGCGCTGGCCCTTCCAGTGCGTGTTCACGCTCGACAGCTCCGGGCTCCTCACCGTCGTCGCCTCCGAGCGGGAGACCGGCGAGCAGATCGAGATCTCCCTTCAGATCGGCGGCCTGTCCGAAGCGGCGGTGGACGAGGCGCGGGTTGCGATGAGCCGCCAGCGGATCGGCTGATCCCGGGCAGGGGCAGGACGGGGGAACAAGGCCGTGGCCTTCGACGAGGAGCGCTACCGGCGCGAGGTGCTCGACGCCGGGGCGCCCGTGACCGAGGACCTGCGCACGCGCTACCAGCTGCCGCAGCGTCTCACCGGGCCCGCGGTCGCCGAGGCGGTCGCCGCGGTCCGCGTCTGCTGGCGCCGCAGCCGGTCCCGGCTCAAGTACCGCGCCGTCATCGAGCAGTTGGAGGCCGGATACCTCATCCACCGGCCGCTGCTGGACGCAGCCGCCGCCGGGGACCCGGGACGGCTGCGGGCCGCCATCGCGGCGCAGGGCCGACGTGCCGAATCCGAGCGGGCCGGGCTGCGCGCGGCCCTGGAGGAGGCCACGGGCGGACTCGGCATGCTCGCCGAGAGCACGGTCGCGGAGATCGCCGCCGCCCACCGGGTCCGCGAGGACCGGGTACGGGACCTGCTGCCCGGCCTCGGGCTGCGGGTCGCCGAGCCCGACCCCCTGCCCCGCGCGGTGCCGTACCCCGCGTACGCGCGCTGCGCCGGCCATCTGGAGGTGCTGGGGCTGCGGCACCTCGGCGACTTCCTCGCGGCGAGCACGCCCGGTGGGCGGACCGATCGGCCCGTGCACGTCTTCGACACGCTCCCGGTCGACCCGGCGGCGGTCGAGGCGGCGGCGCGCCGCTGGGGACGACTGCCGCACGGTGCCGCGCACACCGCGGCCCAGGCCGTGACCGCCGCCGTCCGCGGCGTGCTCGCCGAGCAGGGCCGGGAGGGACTCGCCCGGATTCTGCTCCATGAACTGGCGCTGCCCCTGCGGACGCGGTACGCCGCCCGTGCGACTCCGGCCACGCTCCTCGCGTACGCGGTGGACGAGCTGTCCGTCGCCGCGGACGACGCGCGGCGACTGGTGTTCGCGGTGATGCACGAGGCTGCCGGGGACCCGTTGTCGGAGCGGCTGCGCCGACTGGTCGCGGACGGGCGGCTCACCGAGGCGGCGGCCGTGGCGGGCCGGTTGCCGCCGGGCTCGCTCGCCGAGGACGCGCGCGCACTTGCCGAGCACGCGCGCGAGAAACTCGCCGAGGCGCGCGGCATGGTGGACCGCGCACGCCGACTGCCGCCGGCCGAGGCGGACCGGGCCTGGGACCTGCTGGAGCAGGCGGAGGAGACGGTCCGCGATCTGCCGGGCATCGACGCCGTGCGCCGCGGCCTCGCGGTCCGCCCGGTGTCCGGCCTCACCGCGGCGCGGGACGGCGCGGGAGTCGCCGTCCGGTGGCGGCCCTCGCCGTCCACGACGGGCGAGCCCGAGTGCGTGCTGCTGCGCACCGAGCGGCGCCCGCCGCGCGGCGCGGCCGACGGCACGGTGCTGCCGCTGACATCGCCGCGCGCCACCTCGTACGTGGACGGCTCACCCCCGCCCTGCGTCCCGCTGTACTACGCGGTCGCCGTGCGCCGGGCCGCCGAACCCGGCAGCGCGCCCTCCCCGCTCGTGGTGGGCGGGCCCGTCGTGTACTGGCCCGAGGTCACCGGCGCTCTCCTGCACCCCGGGGACCGCCGGATCACCGCCGAGTGGACCTGCCCCGGCCGTGCCCGGTCCGTCGAGGTCGTCCGCACCGCGCCGGACGGCGGGGAGGTGCGCGTCGCCGCCCACCGGGACGGCTTCACGGACGGCGGGCTCACCAACGGCACGCCGTACGACTACCGCATCCGCACCGTCCACCGCACCGATGACGGACAGCTCGTGCGCACCGAGGGCGTCCGGCGCACCGCCACGCCGCTCGCGCCGCCCGAGCCGGTCACCGACCTGGACATCCGTTTCGTGGACGGCCACCTCCTGGCGTGCCTCGACCCGCCGCCCGGCGGCGAGGTGCGCCTGTACGCCTTCGACGACGCGCCCCCGTGGCCGGCCGGCACCCGGCTGCGCACGGCGGAGCTTCCCGCGCGTCCGATCACGGCGCGACCCGCCCCGGAAGGGCTGCGGTTCGCGCCGCCGGGCCGGCCCACCATGGTGCTCGCGGTCACGGTCGCCGGGCAGGACGCCGTCGTCGGGGCGCACGCCGTGGCCGCCACGCAGGCGCTCGGCACCCCCACGCTCACCCGTCGCGTCGGCACGGGCGTGGTCGTCGCCTTCGACTGGCTGCCGGACGGCGGCGACGAGGTCGAGGTCATCTGGCGCACCCCCGGCGGGGCGGGCGAGCAGCGGCGTACCGTCGGCCGCGCCGCCTACCTGCACGAGGCGGGCGTGCGGCTGCCGGTCGCGGACGGCGCCGGGGTGGAAGTCGAGGTGCGGCCGATCGCCCTGCTCGGCGGGATGCCCGCGTACGGCCCGCCGAGCACGGCGGTACTGCCACCGCGCGCCGAGGTCGACTACCGGCTGGAGCGGCACGGCCTGCCCGGACGGCGCACGGTCACCGCCGTGTTCACGGCCGGGGTCACCGTACGGGCCGAGCGGCTGCTGCTGGTGCGGTCGCGTGGTCCCCTCCCACCGCTGGAGCCCGCCGACGGGGACGTCCTCGCGCAAGCCGCCGACGTGACGCTCGGCCCCGGGCAGGACGTGAAGCTGTCGGCACGCCTGGCCCGCGGCCCGGCCGGCCGGCTGCGCTGCTTCGCCGTCGGCGGGGCACTCGTGCTGCGCGACCCGCCGCAGCACACGCTCAGGATCACCTAGGGGGAGTGGACGTGAGACTGCCGTGGCGGCGTACCTGGGTGTGCCCGCACTGCTTCCGGCGCATCTCCCGGGAGCAGATCGCGTACGTCTGCGCGAGCGGCGCCGCCTGTGCCGAGGACCGGGGCCTCGCCTCGGCGAACCCACGGGCCGGTTCGGCGGTGTGCGGCACCTGCGGCCGCACCACCACCCGGCTGCGCTGCACCGCCTGCACGGCCCGGTTGCCGGAGGGCTATCTGCGCACTCCCGGAAAGCTCGTGGCGCTCGCCGGACCGGTCGGCTCCGGCAAGAGCACCTACATCGGCGTCCTCGTGCACGAACTCCTGCACCACCTCGGCGCCGAGCTCGACGCCGCGTTGCTCCCCTGCGACGACGACACGATGGCCGACTACCGCGAACGGTACGAACGACACCTGTACGAGGAGCAGCACACCGTCCCCAAGACCGCCGAGCACGACGGCGGCCGTCCCCTCGTGCACCGCCTCGGCCGCGCCCGGCGGGGCCGATTCGGACGTGTCCGCAAACGGGTGCTGACCCTGGTCTTCCTCGACACCGCGGGCGAGCACTTCGCCTCACGCGACCGCATGGAGGCCCAGACGCGCTACTTCCTGGCGGCCGACGCCGTCGTCGTCCTCGTCGATCCGCAGGACCTGCCCGGCGCACCGGTGAGGGACGGCGACGGGGTGCCGGGCAGGTCGGGCGACGTGCTCGCCCGGGTGCTGGGCCACCTGGGCGGCGGCGGCAAGGTGACCGTTCCGGTCGCGGTCGCCCTCACCAAGGCCGACCTCCTGTGGGCGCACCTGCCGGACAACTCCCCGCTGCACCGCACCCGCCGTCCCGGCCCCGTCTTCGACGCCGACGACCGAGCCGCCGTCCACGCCGAGCTGCAGGCCCTGCTGCGGCGCTGGCAGGAACACCAACTCGACGCGCGGCTCCAGCAGTTCTGCACCGACTATCAGCTCTTCGCGTTGTCCACGCTCGGTACCGCGCCCCGGAGGGGCGGCGGCCTCGGACTCGGTGGCCTCGTACGCCCGCACCGGGTGGAGGACCCCCTGATGTGGCTGCTGCACCGCTTCGGCGCCCTCGACCGGGGACGGGGGTGACGCGTATGGCGGGACAGGCGTACTACACGTCCGCCCCTCCCTCGTCCGACGCACCCCACGGCGGCTTCCGGTTCACCGCCGCCTCCCCGACGGCCCGCCCCGCACTCGATGTCCTCCGCCCGTCGACGGGGTACGCGCGGCCCCCCGGCCCGGACCGGCACCGCGACTACCCCGTGGCCTTCTCCTACGACCGACCGGACGACGACACGGCAGTGCTGACCCGCACCCGCTTCACCGGCCGGGACTACACCGGCCGCTGGGGCAACCACTTCTGCCACGCCCTGTACGCCACCCCCGGCGAACTGACCGGTCTGCGCCCCGTGGAGCTGTGGGACACACCCCACTGGGTCCAGGCGCCGCCGCACGACGACGGCCCGGACCTGCCCGACATCACCCAACTCGTCCCCGGCAGTGCCATCGGACCCGACCGCGTGATCCGCTCGCTGGCCTCCGGCGGCGCCCCCGGCCTCCGTCTCCTGGAGCGGCTGCTCACCGCGACCCTGCGGGCGCTGGCCGGCGAGGGCCCCGGTGCCACTCTGGTCTCCGCGGACCCGGACCGCGTCGTCGACTGGATCGCCGCGGTCTCCTACACCCTGCCCGTCGGTCTGGCCGCCCGGCTGACGTTCACGACATACACCGCGCGGCCGGAGGACGACCACCGCCATCTGACCGGGACCGGGCCAAAGACCGCGGAGCGGGCACCGGGTCCGGTGTTCCACCTCGACCGGCTGACCGGGGACGGCTGTCCGGAGTCGGTCCCGGTGGCACGGTTCCTCGCGGACGCGTTGGCGGGCGGGCGCCTCGACGTCCTGGACGCCGTCGCGGAACTCTGGGACGCGGGCCCCGCGGACGGCGTCGAGGGGGGCGTACGGCGGCTGCGCACCGGGTGCGCGCTGCTCGCGCCGGACGGCGACACGGCGGCCTTCGGCGGGGCGGGCGCCCCGCTCGTGAGTTTCGTACGCGCCGTCGTGGAGCTGCGGCCGGAGGCGGCGGGACTGGCGCCCGAGCGCCTGACGGACGCCGCCGCGCGCCATCTCGCCGACGGGACGGCACCCCTCGGGGACGTGCGGGCCGCGCTCGCCCCGCTGCCCGAGCCGTACCGGTCGGCCGCCCTCGTGGGGCTGATCGCCGCCCTCGAAGCCTCCGCCGAACTGCGGACCGCCGCGCTGGACGCGCGGGCGTGCGCCTCCCTCGTCTCCCTCGCGGACGAGGCACCCGACGTGCTCGCCGCCGCCCCGGGCACCGCACTGCATGTGCTGCGCCTGGCCCCCGGGGAGCCGCGGCCGACCGCACTGCGGATCCTGCGGCTGTACCGGCAGGGGCTGTGGGAGGAGACGGAGACCTACGAGGCGCTGCGCGATCTGGTGCGGGCCGAGGAGCCGGCGCGGGCACCACGGCTGCGGTGGCGACGCGGTCCTGCCCGGGAAGGGGAGTGAGCCGTGGCGGCCCCTGTCGTGCTGCTCCTGGTGATCGCCCTGCTCGTCGTCCTGATCGTCGGCTACGGCGTCTTCATCACCCTGCCCAGGCTGGTGTGGACCCAGCTGCACACCGTCTGGCGGACCTTCGGGCGGGCGGCCCACTCCTCGCCCGACCCGCGCGGTGAGCCGGCCACGTCGTCCTACTTCCGCGTCGTCGCCGCGCGCGACCTGCGGGCCACCTGGTGGGACGGACTGGAGCGGCACGAACGGCTGATGAGCGATGCCGAGCGGTTCCTGGCCGACCGGGTGGACGACGTGTTCGACCGGCCGCAACGGCGCGGGACCGGCGGGCGGGGCTGGCCGATGCTCTTCCTGCGCCCGGTCTCCCTGCTGACGGCCGTCGCAGTCGTACTGACCGCGACTGCGCTGAGCATCCTTCCGTTTCTGTTCGCGATGCTGCTGTGGGCGCTGGGCTGTTCACTGTGGACCGTGTGGTGGGCGGTGTGCGCGGCCGTCGCACGGACGGGGCGCGCGCTGCGCAGTGGGCCGGCGCCGTGCCCGTACACCGGCTGCGGGCACACCGTCCACCGCCCGGTCCGGCTGTGCCCGACGTGCCGAGCCGCACACCGGCAGCTGCTGCCCAACCGGTACGGCGCCCTCTCCCACCGCTGCCGTTGCGGCACCCGACTGCCCGCGGTCCTCGGCATGCGCCGCCTGGACGCGCGCTGTCCGCACTGCGGGAAGGCGCTGCCCGCCGGATACGAACGGGCGCGGGTCGTCGTGCTCGTCGGGGGCCCGGCCGCGCAACGTGGCGCGGTGCACCGGCAGGGGCAGGCCGAGCTGGGCGCCGCGCCCGGGGCCGAGCCGCCGCTCGTGCGCACCGGAGGGACGCCCGTGCTGTGGTACGACCCGCCCGGTGACGCCTACGGCAGTCAGGAGTCGGTGGCCGCGCTGGACGTCCTGCCCCGGGCCCGCGGACTGCTGCTGGTGGTGGACGATCCCACCGCGCACAGCGACGCCGTGCACGCCGTGACCCGGGTCCTGCACGTCCTCACCGCCCTGCCCGGGCGCCGCCGTCCGCACCGTATCGCCCTGCTGTACACCCGAGCCGCACAGGGCGACGACACTGCCGTGCGCGCGGAACTGGACGCGGTCGGCGGCGGCCATCTGCTGCGCGCGCTCGACGCCTCGGGCATCGAGATGCGCTGCATTCCGGCCGCGGCTCTCGCGGGGACGCTGCGGTGGCTCGCCGGTACCTCCGGTGCCGCCGGCGCGGGGGAGAGCATGGTGCCTCCGCCCGGGCGCCGACCCGCGAGCACGACGTTCCGCCTTCCCCGGCACCGCGCCGCCCGTCACACCCTTCTGCTCACCCACCTCGCCGGGTACCTGGTCGTACCGCTCGTCCTGGTCCTCCTGGAGGCGGGGGTGCTGCCACCGGCGGCGCTTCTCGGCCTGCCCGGGATGTACGACAAGTGGCGGCATCCGCTGTCCGGTTCGGTCCGCCAGGTCGATCTCACCGCGGTCGCCCCCGGGGACTGGCCGGAGTTCAGCGCGAGTTACTCGGCACCGGGGCATCCGCCGTCCGCCGTACTGCCGGGCCGTGCGGGCTACTGGTCGTTCAAGGGATCCCCGCAGAAGGACAACTGGCTGAGGATGGACTTCGGGATTCCGCTGCCGTTGAGCGAGGTGTCGGTGGACTTCGACCCGGACAGCGTCGCGTCGTTCTTCGTATCGGGCCTCGACGTGGAGGGCCAGGACGATGCCCGCACGATCGAGTTCCGGGACGGACACCCCCACGAGCGGAAGGACGGTGCCTACCTCACGACGGAGTACGGCTACGACTATCCCGTCCCGGACTCCGTCGACTCCGTCCGCGTCGGCCTGCTCTCCGGACTCATCAAGGACGACAGCAAGGATGAGCAGCGGCTCCGCCTGCGCGAGGTCAACATCCGCTGGCGCAGCTCCGACGCCCTGCGCCTGCACCCGGCGGACGGCGGTCGGCTCACCCTGGAGAACACCACCGCACGCGACCTCGCCATCACCGTGCGACCGCCCCTGCTGCCCAAGGGGTGGCGGGCCACTCCCATCGGGCGGCCGTCCCGGACACTTCGGGCGCACGACACGTACGAGGTGCACTGGCGGATCACCGCTCCCGAGGGGACCGAGCGCCGCGCCCCCATCGCCTACGCCGTCGACATCGGCGACGGCGGCGAGACGGTGACGGCACGTTGCCTGGCCTTCCTCACGGCCTCCGCGGACGTCGAGCCGCTCTGCTGAGGGCTCAGCGGGGACCGGACGGCGGCGTCCAGCAGGGCCCCGCGAAGTCGGCGAGGGCCGTGCGGAGAGTGGCATGCACCTGCGGCGAGAAGCCGACCGGCGTGACGAAGTACCAGCCATCGCCCATGCGGGAGCGGCGGGGCGGGCGCGGGGCACCGGCGAGCAGCCGTACCTGGAGTGCGTAGAAGCGCGCGTCCCGGCCCCGGACGACCGCGCGGCGCACGGTGATCTCCTCGACGTGCCGCCACGCGTAGGAGCGTCGCCTGCGCCCGATCACGGAGGTGATGCCGTTCCGGGTCAGCTCCAGCTCCACCCGTTGCCGCGGCAGGAGCATCCCGGCCACGGTGATGACGGCGCCGAGGAAGGGCAGGGCGAGCAGCGCCAGCCAGGCGGTCGCGTCCTGCCACTGGCCGCTCACGGTGAACCGCACGAGGAAGATGCCCATCAGGGAACCGAACGCCGCCCAGTGGGCGAGCGGCAGCCTTCTGGACCGGCCGCGCAGGAGGTAGCGGTCCGCCGTGCGTTCCGCGGTGAAGTGGCCCGAGCCCGTGAGCGCGGGCACGTGATCCGGCCCGGGGGCGGGCGGGCCGCCACCCTCGTCCCGCTCCCGGGCGCGCCGGCCCGCCAGATGCTCCTGGAGCCGACGGTTGCGGAAGCGATAGGTGCCGCCCGACAGCTGGAGCAGGCCCGCCGTGCGCGCGTCCCTGAGGAAGGCCATCAGGGACCACGGCAGCCGTCGGGCCGCCGCGAGCGAGCACTTGGCCAGCACCCAGCGGCTCCACGGGCTGAGCAGTACGAACGTCGCCGAGGCACCTGCCCAGCCACCGAAGGCAGGCCACCACCCGCCACCGCCGCGGAGCGAGAAGAACAGACCCGAACCGGCTCCGATCAGCGGGGCCACCAGCGTCACCAGCGTGATGAGGGCGGACTGTTCGCCGCGCAGGAGCTCGTCGGGGGTGGCGGCGTCCACGGTGTCGGCCGGAGCCGCGTACACGATGGTCAGCAGCGTGGGCAGCACGCAGCCGACCGCGAGCCAGACCAGGACGGAGTCCGGTGACACGAAGACGTACAGGGCGAGCAGGAGGACGAAGAGCGCGGGACCGCCCACGAGCGCCGCGAGGCGGACCCACGGGCCCACCCGCGCGTTCCGGTCGAAGGAACGCAGGGCCTGGATGAACAGCAGAGGGTTGGCGCTGCGCCGCGGCTCGGTGATCCGATGCCCGAACCACGAGGCGGTCACGGACCGCGCAATGGCCGCGAAGAGAACCCCGGCGGACACGTCCACCGTCACGCTCAGGTGGCCCAGCACGGAGTCCTCCGCGTAGCCGGACATGGCCGCCTCGATGACGAAGGAGAGCAGGATGCCGGTGGTGAGCAGTGCGGGCAGTGCGAGCAGTCGCGGCAGTGGCGCCGAGTGCAGCTGCCACCAGGCCAGTTCGGACTCCTCGCGGCGGCTCAGCAGCTGCGCCAGGTACGAGAGCCAGACACCGGCCCGTTCGGCGTCCCAGGTGCGGGGCGGGTGCAGCCGACCGGGGTTCGGGGGCTGCGAGGGAAACGCGGCGGGCACGATCCGGTCGAGCAGGTGCGCCTCGACGGCCTCACGGGTCGGGAACAGTGCCCGGTTCATCAACTCCCCGGGATCCGCCGGATGTTGTTCGTAGGACCGGCGTACCAGCCACACCATCAGCGGACTGGTCAGGGCCCACGCCACCGGCGCGGAGGGTTCCTTCCGAAGGGTCTCCAGCAGGCGCGCCCAGGCCGCCGCGCGGGCCGGTGGCCGGGCTCTGCGGAGATAGCCCGCCACTTCGTCGGGGCGCAGCGGCAGCGACTCGATCACCGTCGCGTGCCGCAGCCCCCCGCCCTTCCGGTCGAGGTGCTCGTACTCGGCGGTGCGGGACATCAGTACCGCGTCGCCCACACTGCCGAGGCCGGTATTGAGCGCGTCGAGGACCTCGGCGCGGCGGTGTCCGGGCAGTTCGTCGAGGCCGTCGAGGACGGGCAGCACCCGCCGGTCGAGGACGAGCCGACGGGCCGGGTGCACGCCGTCGACGGGCGGCAGACCGGGGTGGTCCTGGCGCAGCCGGTCCACCAGCCAGTCGGTGAGCGACTGCCGCCGGGTGTCCCAGGACTCCAGCGACAGCACGAGCGGGACCGGCACGTCGTCCTCGCCCTGCGTGAGCCGCCGGGCGAGGAGTTCGAGGGTGAGCAGGACGGACAGCACGGTCTTGCCGGATCCGGCGCTGCCCAGCACGACCAGCCGTCGCCGCGGCCGGAGCCGGAGGAAGGTCCCGGCGATGGTGTCGGTCCCGGAGCCCGCGGGCACGTACTCCCCGGCGGATGCGACTCGTCGGCTGGGTGTCCAGCGCACGGGCAGCGGCTCGGGATCGGTCATGCCCCAGGCGTCGGCCTCGGCCCGCCACCGGTGCAGGAGACTGCGTGCGAGCCGGCGCTCGGCCGCGGCCAGCGGAGCGTCGTCGTCGGGCGGCGGGGGCTCCACGCGCAGGGTCAGATTGAGATCGCCTTCGAGAATCCCGATCTGGATCAGGTACTCGGCCGTGCAATCGACAGCGGTGTTGGTGATGTGCGGCTCACCGGAGCCCATCTGCCTCGCCATGTACCCCCGCCCCCGTCGTCGTCCTTCCCGCTCCGTCCTCCCGGCCCGATCCGAACGCGGAGCCGTGCCGGGGGACTTCGGCCGCCCGGCTCAGGATTTCGTCGGGTTCCCGTGGAGGCGTACCGTGCCGAGGATCTTCATGATCGTCGAGTCCGGCAGTTCGTCCTTCACACCCGTGGCGCCGTAGAGGCTCCACGCGACCAAGCCACCCGTCGAGTTCCTGAAGCCGAACGTGATGGCCTTGCCGTCGCTCGCGCACCCGTCCTCCCTGGGCGCGTTCCTGGACCTGGCCCGGGCGATGCTGCCCTTGAGGCCGGACCTCGTCGTGTAGGGCTTCGCCGTCCGGTCGCGGATGATGCTTTTTGTGTCCGGCTGGGTGTAACCGCCGTACACCCACCGTTCCGCCTCGCTCAGGGCGACGGCGCCGGTGCTCTCGGCGCCTTTGGCCCCCTTGGTGCCCGTCGCCGCCAGTTCGGTGCTGTTCAGCTTGACGCGCCCGTTCTTCTTGCTCCGGTACCGGCACCAGTTCTCCTCCAGGACGGCCGGTGCGCCCATGATGACGGCGACCTTGTCCCAGTTGTCGGGGTCGCTGTAGTCGACCTTGCGGTCCTCGAAGCCGATCAGCAGAGACGACGACTTGACGTCCCAGTCCGGCGGCACGTCGAAGGCCGTGCCCCACTCGGGGTCGACGACCGCCTTCCAGCCGGGGACGGTCGGTCGCACGGTCTGCCCGCCGCGTGGATTGCCGGACGCCGAGGCCGAGGCCGTCGCGCGTTTCGAGGCGACCGTCGGCGCCTTCGCGTTCCTGCTGCCGTCGGCGATATCGTTCCTGCCGCCGTCCCGGAGCAGGAAGCCCGCGACGCCGACGGTGAGGACCACAGTTGTGGCCGCGGCGATCGCGGCCGCCTTCGCCCGGTTCCCACCGCCCCCCGGCGGCTGTCCTGACCACATGGTCAGTAACCGTAGACCCTGGCTTTCCCGAGGGGGAGCCCTTCGGCAGGTGATGTGGTACGGCGGGGGAGCACGGGGCTTGCGATCGCATGCACCGGAGGCCGCACGGCCCGGCCTCCGGTGGACGACGCCGCCGACCGACGTGCGTGGGGTCGTTAGGATGACGCCGTGAACACGGTGAGCGGGAAGGGCGCCGGGGCCGGGGCCGGTTCCCCGGGCAAGGCGCAGCCGAGGCAGCTGATCGTGACGGTCTACGGCTTGTACGCGCGCGACACCGACGGCTGGATGTCCGTGGCCTCGCTGATCCGGCTGCTCGCCGAGCTGGGGATCGAGGCGCCCACCGTGCGTTCCTCCGTCTCCCGGCTGAAGCGCGCGGGAATCCTCGAAGCCGCGTCGGTGCGCGGGGCGGCGGGGTACAGGATCTCGCCGGAGACCGAACGCATGCTGCGCGACGGCGATCCGCGCATCTTCGCGGCCCGGCGCGCCACCGTGGACGAGGGGTGGGTGCTCGTCGTCTTCTCCGTGCCCGAGTCGGAGCGCGCCCGACGGCACACGCTGCGCACCCAGTTGACGCGGCTCGGCTTCGGTTCGGTGTCCGCCGGTGTGTGGATCGCACCGGGACACGTGCACGACGAGGCGGAGGACATGCTGGCCCGGCACGGACTGCGCGCCTATGCCGACCTGTTCCGGGCCGACTATCTCTCCGTGGCCGGTCACGGGGGCGCGCACGGCAACGGCGAACTCGCCGCGAAGGTACGCACCTGGTGGGACACCGCCCGGCTGCAGCGGCTGTACGCCGAATTCCTCGTGGCCCACGGCCCGGTCACCGCGCCGGTCGCGGACGGCGGGCCGACGACGGACCGCGAGGCGTTCACGACGTACATCAGGGTGCTGACCGACTGGCGCCGGCTCGTCTATCTCGACCCCGGTGTGGCCCGGGATCTGCTGCCGGCCGACTGGGGAGGCGCCGAGGCGTCCGAGCTCTTCGACGAGGTGCATGCCCGGCTGGCCGGCCCCGCGCGCCGTCATGTCGAACGCGTCCGGGGCGAGACGGAGCGGGTGCGGACCGGCTGAGGCCGGGCCCGCACCCGCGGTTTCAGCGACCGGCCGTCCGGACGATCGTGAAGGCCGCGCCCTCCGGGTCCGCCACCGTCGCCACCCGCCCGCTGGAACCGTCCCTGGGCGGCTGGAGCACGTACCCGCCCAGATCCACCACGCGACGCGCGGCCCCGTCGGTGTCGTCGACCTCGAAGTACGTCATCCAGTGCGGGCCCCGGTCGCGGGGCAGGGCGTGACCGATGCCGTGCAACGAGGCGACCGGGCGGCCGTGCAGGTGCAGGGTCTGGTAGTCGAAGTCGGCGGACACCACCGCCTCCGCCTCGTAACCGAACACCGTCTGGTAGAACTTGCAGACCGTCGAGGTCTCCCGGGTCAGCAGTTCGTTCCAGACCGGGGTGCCGTGGGTTCCGGCGAGTGCCGTGCCGAGGTGGGCAGCGGCCTGCCAGATTCCGAACACCGCACCGCCGGGGTCGGAGGCGATGGCCATCCGGCCCGCCTCACCCGCGTCCAGCGGCCCGACGGCGACGGTGCCGCCGCAGGAGCGGATCAGCTCGGCCGTGACGTCGGCGTCATCGGTGGCCAGGTACGTCGTCCAGGCCACCGGCAGGAGACGGTCGGGCGCCATCTGCCCGAGGCCCGCGACCACCCTCCCGTCGACAGTGGCCCGGACATAGGGGCCCAGTTGGTCGGGGCCGGGCACGAACTCCCAGCCGAACAGACCGGCGTAGAAGTTCTGCGTCGTGCCCAGACCGTGCACGATCAGACTTACCCAGCAAGGCGTTCCGGGTGTGCGCCGGGCGGGAGCCTCGGTCATCGTCACTCTCTCCTCGGACCATCGTGGTGGCCGTACGGGGGGAACGGGGCCGGTGTGCCGTGGTGCGGCACGGGAGGGCGCGCCCCGTGCAGATGCTTGCACCACCCGGCGCACGATGCGTACCGGCCGCGCCGCACTGTCCGGGATCTCGGCGAAGAGGCCGGAAACATGCGGTACACCTGGTCCGGTGGTGTGACGGTGTTATGAGCGGGGGCGGCCCTGCGCGAGGATGGCAGCCATGAAGCCCATCATCACCGCAGTCGAATGTGTGAGCGAGCTGGCAGGGCCGTGTCCGCCGGTGCTCCTGGACGTACGTTGGCAGCAGGGCGGCCCGCACGGCCGCCCGGACTACGAGGCCGGGCACATCCCGGGCGCGGTCTTCGTCGACCTGGACACGGACCTCGCCGGTCCGGCCGGACGCGGTGGCCGCCACCCCCTGCCCGACCCGGAGGCGTTCGGTGCGGTGATGCGCCGGGCCGGTGTCCGCGCGGACACGCCGGTGGTGGTGTACGACGGCGGTCAGGGCTGGGCGGCGGCCCGCGCCTGGTGGTTGCTGCGCTGGACGGGGCACGAGAACGTCCGCGTGCTGGACGGCGGTCTGGCGGCCTGGGAGGGGGCGCTCGACAAGGAGATCCCGGCACCCGCCGAGGGCGACTTCCGGCCGGTACCCGGAGCGGTGCCGTCGCTGGACATCGACGGGGCGGCGGCGCTGGCCCGGTCCGGTCTGCTGCTGGACGCGCGGGCCGCCGAACGCTACCGGGGCGAAGTGGAACCGATCGACCGTGTGGCCGGGCACATCCCGGGCGCCGTGTCGGCCCCGACCTCGGAGAACGTGACGGGCGACGGGCGGTTCCTGCCCGCGGAGTCGTTGGCCGCCCGCTTCGGGGCACTCGGTGCCGACCGGGCGTCGGAGGTCGGTGTCTACTGCGGTTCCGGCGTCTCCGGCGCCCACGAGGTGCTGGCCCTGGCCGTCGCGGGAATTCCCGCGGCGCTCTACGCGGGCTCCTGGTCCGAGTGGACCGCCGACGAGTCCCGTCCGGTCGCCACGGGCCCCGACCCCCAGTGACGGAACGGCCCGTACGCCGCGGCGTACGGGCCCGTGACCTGCCGCAGGTTCCCCCGCTCGGTCCTGCCTTCCGTCCTGCGCTCAGTCCTGCTTCTTGCGGCGAGTGCCGAAGACGATCTCGTCCCAGCTCGGCACGGCGGCACGGCGGCCCGGACGGACACCGTCCGCCTCGGCCTGCCGGTCCGTGGTCCCGGTCAGCCGGTCGCGATGCCCGGCCACCGCCCGCGGCATCAGCACATCCGCATAGGCGGAACCGGCACCGGCGGAGGCCGCGGCGGACGACTCCTCGGCCTCCGGCTCCTGCACCGCCGGTTCGACGGCAGGGGGCTCGGGGGGCGCGGGCCGCTCGGGGACCACCATGTCGCCGCGGAAGCTCGGCACCGCCTCCAGCAGGCTCGTCAGCGAATCGCGTTCGCTCGCCGAGATGCCGTTGGCGTGCTCCTCCGGCTCCGGCGCGGGAATCGGGGGGCGCTCGATCTGACGGTCGAGGGCGCGGTCCAGTGGCCGGTCGCGGGGCAGCCGGGCAATCCGGGGCACGAACGGGAAGGTCGGTTCGGGAGCGGCGTCGTCGGTCTCGCCGATCAGCGAACGCGCCTCGTCGTCCACGGCCTGGACCAGCCGCCGCGGCGGGTCGTACGTCCAGCTCGCCGAATGGGGCTCGCCCGCGACCCGGTAGACCAGCAGGACTTCCCAGGTGCCGTCGTCACGACGCCACGAATCCCACTGGGCGGTCTCCTTGTCGGCGCCGCGCAGCAGCAGCCGCTCCTGCACCGCCTCGCCGAGCTGGGGACCGGTGTTCTCGCCGGGACGGCGCACGGGGGTCTTCCGGGCGCGTTCGGCCATGAAGGCGCGCTCCGCGAGCACCGGGCCCTCGAAGCGGCGGACGCGGTCGACCGGAATCCCGGCGAACTGGGCGACCTCCTCCGCGGAGGCGCCGGCTCGTATCCGGGCCTGGATGTCGCGCGGCCGGAGGTGGCTCTCCACCTCGATCTCGATCTGTCCGAGCCGGGCGCGGTCGTTGCGCACGGCGGCTCTCAGCCGCTCGTCGATCGGAAGCGTGTACTCCGTGCTGTCCGCAGCCTTGAGCACCAGTCGTGTGCCGTCGTTGGAGACGGCCACGACACGCAGTTCGGGCATGGGGACCTCCCGGGTGGTGCCTGCCGACGTCACTGCGCCGCTGCTTCCGCTAGTCGAGTGTGGCCTGCCCGGGTGCAGCCTGCCACAACATTGCCGTGTTGCCCGGTGTGTCGGGCGTGAGCCCTTGACCGCCGGTATGTCACGGTGACCCATTGTGCAACACAAAGCGACCTGCGGTCACCTCGTGTAATCGGCCTCCGTGCGATGCTGCGACGTCGCCGGATTGAGTGCCTCCTTCGGCCCCCTTTCCGAAGAACCCGGACACCCGTACGGGAATCCGGCCCCAGGGCTCGCCACAGTACTCCATTCGGGCCATGTGGGTGGACCGCCGTGCCGTCGAAGTTCTCGTGAGGTGCGGGAGTTGAGCTACCCATTCGGGTGAGGTGCGTCCCTCATGCGTGTCCTGCTTCACAGAATCTCCCGAAGCGGAACTAATCACTTCGCTCAAATGTCCCTTCCTGGTGCAGGGTGGGAGAGATGTCAATCGAGGGCTGGAAATGGTGCGGAAGCCGGAAAGTGACACAGAACCCGAGGAAAAGCGAATAGACCTGAGCCTGCCGCAGGTGGCGGGCAGCGCCGTGGCGGCGGTCGCGGCAGCCGTGGCGGCCTCGCAGCTCGGCGTGTACGGAACGGTCATCGGCGCGGGCGTCATGAGCGTCGTCGCCACCTGCGGCGGTTCGGTCTTCCAGCACTTCTTCCGCCGCACCGGGGAGCAGATCCGCGAGGTGACGGTCCAGGTGAAGCACCAGGGCCGCGAGACGACCGTGCGGACCCGCGAGACGGTCCGCGCCCCCGCCGCGCCGCAGGACCGGCGGTCCACCGCCCCCGGCGCCGCCGACGTCACCAGGGCCATGCCCGTCGTGGACGGCACGTCCTCGCCGGATGCGACGGATGCCACGACCGTGCTGCGGGCCGCAGGGGCCGATCCGGACCGGACGCGGCCGCCGGCCCCGCTCGACGCGACCCAGTCGCTCGCGGCGGTGCTCCCGGACTCCGACGAGGAGTTCTCCGAGGCCACCACCCACGGCACCCGGATCCGCGGCTGGAAGCGTCCGGCCCTCGGAGCGGTCGTGGTCTTCGCCGTGTCGATGGCGGGGATCACCACGTACGAGCTGGTCTCCGGGAGCGACCTGAGCGGCGGCCGGGGGACCACCGTCGGGTCCGTCGTGCGCGGCGGGTCGGAGCGGGGGACCGGGACGGACGACCCCGCCCCGTCGACCGGCACCGATCCGGCGCAGGACCGGACGCCGGGCGGGGGGAGCGGTGCGACGCAGGGCACGGACCCCAAGGGCGGAACGAGCCCGAACCCGGACTCCGGCCGGGGCGGCGGCGCCCCGACCGACCCGGAAACCGGCTCCACGCCCGCCGACGGGACCGGAACCGGCAGCGGAACCGGCACCGGCACCGGTCCGACCCCGCAGGCCACGCCCTCCCCGTCGGCCCCCGGCGACGGCGGTGCCGCCCCGGAGCCCACCGGCGCCGGCGCCGACCCGGCGCAGGACGGTCGTGCCACCACCGGCACGGTCACCGCACCCTGAGCCGCGAACCGGCCGGCCGGCCGGGCTACTCGCCCAACACCCGGCGCAGGTAGTCGTTGCCGAACAGGCGGTCCGGGTCGAGGCGGTCGCGCACGGCGGTGAACTCGCCGAACCGCGGGTAGACCTCGGCGAGGTACCCCGCGTCGCGGGTGTTGATCTTGCCCCAGTGCGGGCGGCCCGCATGGGCGGTCATGATCCGCTCGACCGCCGTGAAGTACGCCTGGTAGGGAGTGCCCCGGTACATGTGGACGGCGATGTAGGCGCTCTCCCGGCCCGAGGCCGTGGAGAGCGCGATGTCGTCCGCGGGGGCGGTGCGGACCTCCACGGGGAAGCTGACCCGCAGCGGCGAACGGTCGACCATCGCCCGGACCTCGCGCAGCGCCTCCACGGCCGCCTCGCGCGGCACCGCGTACTCCATCTCCACGAAGCGGACCCGGCGCGGGCTGGTGAAGACCTTGTAAGGGATGTCGGTGTACATACGGGCCGACAGGGCGCGGCTGGAGAGCTTCGCGATCGACGGAATGGTGGCGGGGACCGCCCGGCCGAGCGAACAGGCCACCTGGAAGATCCCGTTGGAGAGGAGCTCGTCCTCGATCCAGCCGCTCACCTTCCCGGGCGGGGCGGCGGGGCCCGCGCTGCGGTTGTTGCGCTTGGTGTTGCAGTTGCCGGTGTGCGGGAACCAGTAGAACTCGAAATGCTCGTTCTCGGCGACCAGCTCGTCGAATTCGGCCGCGACCCGGTCGAAGGCCATCGGCTCCTCGCGGGCAGTCAGCAGGAAGATCGGCTCCATGGCGAAGGTGATCGCCGTGATGACGCCCAGCGCGCCGAGTCCGATCCGGGCGACGGCGAAGATGTCGGCGTTCTCCTGCTCCGAGCAGGTCAGGACCCGGCCGTCGGCGGTGACCAGTTCGAGGGCACGGATCTGCGCGGATATGGACGCCGAGTCGCGGCCGGTGCCGTGGGTGCCGGTCGAGGTGGCGCCCGCGACCGTCTGCTCCATGATGTCGCCCATGTTGGTGAGCGACAGGCCCTCCCGCGCCAGGGCGGCGTTCAGCCGCTTCAGCGGGGTGCCGGCCCCGACGGTCACCGTCATCGCCTCGCGGTCGATCTCCCGGATACCGGCGAGCAGGTCGGGGCGGATCAGCACGCCGTCGGTGGCCGCCACCGACGTGAAGGAGTGCCCGGTGCCGACCGGCTTCACCCGCAGGCCGTCCTCGGAGGCCCGGCGCAGCGCCCCGGCCAGCTCGGTCACGGAGGCAGGCGTCACGGCCCCTGCCGGGCGGGCCGTGACGTTCCCCGCCCAGTTACGCCACGCGTTCGTCGTCGTCCGTGCGTCGGTTTCGGTCATCTTCCCCGCGCCCTCCGGTCGGAGCCGGCCCGCTGAGCCGGCGATACCCCAGGAACGCCACCGCGGCCGCGAGCGCTCCCGCCACGGCGGGCACCGCGTACCCCGCCCCGGCCCCGGACGCGTCGACCACCCAGCCGGCGGCCGACGAGCCGAGCGCCACCCCCACGGCGAGCCCGGTGCTGGTCCAGGTCATGCCCTCGGTGAGTGCGGTGCGTGGTACGTGCTGCTCGACGAGGGCCATGGTGGTGACCATCGTCGGTGCGATGGCGAGCCCCGCGACAAAGAGCGCCACGGCCAGGAACGGCAGGTTCCCGGCCAGTTGGAGGGGGATCATACTCACGGCCATCGCGCACACCCCCACCAGCCACCGCACGGACGCCTTCCCGCTCAGGCGCAGCAGACCGAAGACGGCCCCGGCCACGCAGGACCCGAGGGCGTACACGGCGAGGACGAGACTCGCCGCGGCCTTGTGTCCCTGCTCCTCGGCGAAGGCCACCGTCACCACGTCGATCGCCCCGAAGAGCGCCCCGGTCGCCACGAACGTCACCACGAGCACCTGGAGCCCCCGGGAACGCAGCGCGGAGTTCCTGGTGCGCCGTCCACGCGGATGCGGCACCGGCTCGGTGGCCCGCTGCGCCGTCAGCCAGAAGACGCCGACCAGCAGGAACCCGGCCGCGAGGAGCGGCCCCGCCTCCGGGAACCAGGAGGTGGACAGGCCGATCGAGATGATCGGCCCGAAGATGAAGCACACCTCGTCGACGATCGACTCCCACGAGTACGCGGTGTGCAGCTGCTGCGGCGAACCGCGGTATATCTCCGCCCAGCGGGCCCGGATCATCGAACCCACGCTGGGGACGCAGCCGGCGCCCGCCGCGAAGACGAAGAGCGTCCAGTCCGCCAGCCGCTGCTGCGCGCAGACCAGGAGACCGGCCACCGCCGCCAGTGCGACGAGGGTGGCGGGGCGCAGCACGCGGCGCTGGCCGTGCCGGTCCACGAGCCGGGAGATCCACGGCCCGAGCACCGCCGCCGACATCGCCAGCGTGGCGGAGAGCGCCCCGGCCAGCCCGTAGCGGCCGGTGAGCTGGGAAACCATGGTCACCACGCCGATGCTCATCATGGACAGCGGCATCCGGCCGAGGAAGCCGGCCGCCGAGAACCCCTTGGTGCCGGGGGCGGCGAAGATCGCGCGATAGGGACTGGGCAAGGAGGGCTCCGGGGCGGCGTGATCGCACGCGCCTGTCATGCGTGAGTACGACCGGCACAGCTTACGGCCCGGGGAGCACCGGTGAGCCGCTCCCCGTTGCTCCCCAGGTCGTCACGGCCTCACCGGCGACGGGCAGCGGGAGAGGAGCGGTCTTTTGCACCGAGGGGTTCTCGGTCCCTCCGCGGGGCCCGGACCCCGCGACCCCCGCAGGCCGTCGTGGGGGAGACCGTTGCGGGCGGGTGCGGCGCCGACGCCGGGTGGGACGTCGGTGGGGGCACCCTCCGGGGCGAGTGGCAGGATCGGTGACATGCCCGATCTGTGCGACCCCACTCCCTACGACGCCCTGTTGCTGCTCTCCTTCGGCGGCCCCGAAGGCCCGGACGACGTGGTCCCGTTCCTGGCGAACGTGACCCGCGGCCGAGGCATCCCCGAGGAGCGGCTGAAGGAGGTGGGCAAGCACTACTTCCTGTTCGGCGGCGTCAGTCCGATCAACGCCCAGAACAGAGCCCTGCTGGACGCCCTGCGCGAGGACTTCGCCGAGCACGGCCTCGACCTGCCGGTGTACTGGGGCAACCGCAACTGGGCGCCGTACCTCACCGACACCCTGCGCGAGATGGTCGCGGACGGCCGTCGGCGCATCGCGGTCCTGGCGACCAGCGCGTACGCCTCCTACTCCGGCTGCCGCCAGTACCGCGAGAACCTCGCGGAGTCGCTGGCCGCCCTGGAGGCCGAGGGGCTGCCGGTGCCCCGGGTCGACAAGCTCCGGCACTACTTCAACCACCCCGGGTTCGTGCGGCCCATGGTGGACGGCGTGCTGGCGTCCCTCGCCGACCTGCCCGAGGACGTACGGGCCGGGGCGCACCTCGCCTTCACCACGCACTCCATTCCCCTCTCCGCCGCCGACACCTCCGGCCCGGTGGAGGCGCACGGCGACGGCGGTGCCTATGTCGCCGGGCATCTCGACATCGCCCGCCTGATCGTCGAGGCGGTCCGGGAGGAGACGGGCGTCGACCACCCCTGGCGGCTCGTCTACCAGTCCCGCAGCGGCGCCCCGCACATCCCGTGGCTGGAACCCGACATCTGCGACCACCTGGAGAGCCTGCACGGCGAAGGCGTCACCGCCGTGGTGATGGCCCCCATCGGTTTCGTCTCGGACCACATGGAGGTGCTGTACGACCTCGACACGGAGGCCGCCGCGAAGGCCGCCGAGCTCGGACTGCCGGTGCGCAGATCCGCGACCGTGGGCGCCGATCCGCGGTTCGCGGCGGCCGTGCGCGATCTGCTGCTGGAGCGGGCCGCGACCGAGCGGGGAGCGGGCGGCCGGCGCTGCGCCCTGGGCGCGCTGGGCCCGAGCCACGACCTGTGCCCGGTCGGCTGCTGCCCCGCCAGGGGACCCAAGCCGGCCGCCGCCGGAGCCGACAGCCCGTACGCGTGAACCGTGCCGGGCGCGGGGAGGAACGCTCCGCGCCCGGCGGGGCCGGGAGGCCCGTCGTCGCCCCGCAGCCCGTCGAAACCTGGAGAGCCGTGACCGAACCGAACCTGTCCGAACTCCTCGACCTCGCCCTGGAGGCCGCCCGCCGCGCCGGTGAACTGCTGCGCGACGGCCGACCGGCCGATCTGGGCGTGGCCGCGACCAAGTCCAGCCCGATCGATGTCGTCACCGAGATGGACATAGCCGCCGAGAAACTGATCACCGGCTTCCTCGCCGAGCACCGCCCCCAGGACGGCTTCCTCGGCGAGGAGGGCGCGAGCGCGCCGGGCAGCAGCGGCATCCGCTGGGTCATCGACCCGCTCGACGGCACCGTGAACTACCTGTACGGCCTGCCCACGTGGGCCGTGTCGATCGCCGCGGAACGGGACGGCGAGCGGGTCGTGGGCGTGGTCGAGGCGCCGATGCGCCGCGAGACGTACCGGGCGGTGCTCGGCGGCGGCGCGTACGTCGGCGGCGGTGCGTACGGCTCCGGTACCCCGCTGCGCTGCCGGCCCGCCCCGCCGCTCGACCAGGCACTCGTGTCGACCGGCTTCAACTACGTCGGCCACGTCCGTGCGCACCAGGCGGACGTGGCGCAGAAGCTGATCCCCCGGCTGCGCGACATCCGGCGCGGCGGCTCGGCGGCCGTGGACCTGTGCGATGTCGCCGCGGGCCGCCTCGACGGCTACTACGAGCGCGGGCTCCATCCCTGGGACCTCGCGGCGGGGGACCTCATCGCCCGCGAGGCGGGCGCCCGCACCGGGGGACGCCCGGGGCGGGCCGCCGACGGCGACCTGACGATCGCCGCGGTGCCGGGGGTCTTCGAGCAGCTGCAGGCCCTGCTGGAGGAGTTCGGCGCCTGGCACGACTGAGAGCCCGCCCCACCGGCATGGCGGGGCGGCCCATGAGGGCCGGGAAGCGCCCAGGAGGCCCGTGGAGACAGGAGAGGGGCCCCGACGCCGGGAGATCGGCGTCGGGGCCCCTCCACGACGGCTCAGGCGCTGGTGCTGCCGATCTTGACTCCGTGCTCGGCGGCGAGGCGGTGCAGGTCGTCCAGTTCGCTCTGCTCGACGTCCGCGAGGAAGTCGTCGCCCGTCTCCCGAGCCCTGGTGAGGTCGGACTCGGTGCTCTTGATCCGTTGCAGCAGGCCTGCGGTGAAAGCGTCCATGATGCGCCCCCTCAGCGTGGGTCGGTGGCACGGGGGTGTGCCCGGGGTTTCCCTCCGCGCGGTGGCGGTAGGGCTGGTGATCACGCACTCTCCGGGGACGGAGTGGCCGGTGGTACGCCACAGTCGAGACGTGATCGCGGGTGTGACTGCGTCCTCCCCGGACCCCACCTCAGAGAAACCTCAACTGGCCCGTAAATCTGATGAATTCCCCGGAGGTGCCGATGGGCGAGCGCCGCCTTACCGCCGGTTTATGCGCGTTGAGGGCAGGATGGAGCCGCACACAAACGTACCGATGAGCGGCCCGTGTCACGGACCGTGAGCACATCGGCGCGCACCGCGGCCGTCGCCGCGGTGAATTTTCTGTCGTAGTGAAGTTTCTGAGGAAGGACAGCGCCGTGCGCGTACTCGTCGTGGAGGACGAGCAGCTGCTCGCCGATGCGGTGGCCACCGGATTGCGTCGTGAGGCCATGGCCGTCGATGTCGTGTACGACGGCGCGGCCGCCCTGGAGCGCATCGAGGTCAACGACTACGACGTCGTGGTGCTGGACCGGGATCTCCCCCTGGTGCACGGCGACGACGTCTGCCGGCGGATCGTCGAGCTGGGCATTCCCACCCGGGTGCTCATGCTCACCGCGTCCGGGGACGTCAGCGACCGGGTGGAGGGCCTGGAGCTGGGGGCCGACGACTACCTGCCCAAGCCGTTCGCGTTCAGCGAGCTCACCGCTCGGGTCCGCGCACTGGGCCGGCGCACGACGGTGGCGTTGCCGCCCGTCCTGGAGCGGGCGGGCATCAAGCTGGACCCCAACCGCCGCGAGGTCTTCCGGGGCGAGGCCGAGATCCAGCTCGCGCCGAAGGAGTTCGCCGTGCTGGAGGTCCTGATGCGCAGCGAGGGCGCGGTCGTCTCGGCCGAGCAGCTGCTGGAGAAGGCATGGGACGAGAACACCGACCCGTTCACCAACGTCGTGCGGGTGACCGTCATGACCCTGCGCCGCAAACTCGGCGAGCCCCCGGTGATCGTCACCGTTCCCGGCTCCGGCTACCGGATCTGAGCGCCGATGCCCAGCGTCCCGGCGCCCCCGTCGGCGCCCCCCAGGCCCACCTGGGAGCCCAAGCAGCAGGAGCCGCCCTACTGGCTGCGCCCCACCATCCGGATACGGCTCACGCTGCTCTACGGCGGCATGTTCCTGATCGCCGGCATCCTGCTGCTGTCGATCATCTACATGCTGGCCGCCCAGGCCCTGCACGTGGGCAGTGAGCTGCCGTTCAAGATCGTGAGCGGTCAGCTCACCAGCGAGGTGTGCAACTTCAGCGGGGTGACCACCTCGGATGCCGTCAACGCGGCGATGAACTCCTGCGTCAACCACCAGCGGCAACAGGCGCTGGACACGCTGCTGAACAGGTCGCTGCTGGCCCTGGTCGGCCTCAGCGTCATCGCGTTCGCCTTCGGGTACGCGATGGCGGGCCGGGTGCTCTCCCCGTTGGGCCGGATCACCCGTACCGCCCGACGGGTGGCCGGAACGGATCTGTCCCGCCGGATCGAGCTGGACGGCCCGGACGACGAGCTGAAGGAGCTCGCCGACACCTTCGACGACATGCTCGACCGCCTGGAGCGGGCCTTCACGGCCCAGCAGCGCTTCGTCGGCAACGCCTCGCACGAGCTGCGCACGCCGCTCGCGATCAACCGCACCCTGCTGGAGGTCCACCTCTCCGACCCGCAGGCGCCGCCGGAGCTGAAACAGCTGGGAAAGACCCTGCTGGCCACCAACGAGCGCAGCGAGCAATTGGTGGAGGGGCTGCTGCTGCTCGCCCGCAGCGACAACCAGATCGTCGAGCGCAAGCCGGTCGACCTCGCCGAGGTCGCCTCGCGTGCCATCGACCAGACGCGTGCCGAGGCCGAGGAGCGCGGTGTGGAGATCCGGGGCGAGCGGAGTTCGGCCGTCATCCAGGGCAACGGCGTCCTGCTGGAGCGGATCGCGCTGAACCTCGTGCAGAATGCCGTGCGGTACAACGTCCCCGAGGGCGGCTGGGTGGAGGTCGCCACCGAGCTCCGGTCCGGCCATGCCGAGCTGGTCGTCTCGAACACGGGTCCGGTGGTGCCCGCCTACGAGATCGACAACCTCTTCGAGCCCTTCAAACGGCTGCGTACGGAACGAACGGGCAGCGACAAGGGGGTCGGGCTCGGCCTGTCCATCGCCCGGTCCGTGGCGCGCGCCCACGGTGGTCGGATCGTCGCGGAACCGCGAGAAGGGGGTGGCCTTGTGATGCGTGTCTCATTGCCGGTCTGACCGACGGAACCGGATGACGCACCCCCGGGAAGACCTGTTCGCTTTGGGCGGAATTTTCGGGACCTGTGGCAGATGCTGTCGTGTGTGATCGATCACAGGAGCGATTTTCCGGTCGTCAACGCTCCGTGATCGGCGCATTGGCCGGAAACCCCGCAAAAATCAGGGTTTCCGGGGTCCGATATCACGGGAAGTACACGGGGTGGCGCTCGTGGGACACGACGCCGGGACCGTGTACGGTCCCCATCGCCACCCAAGTCGATCACTCCCGAGCGGTCCTTTTGGGTGTCGATTGAGTAACAGACCTTGATGTGAGGCAAAATCTCCGCCTCGGGTCGGGCACAAGTCCGGCCTCTCACGCGTTACGTGCGCTGAGACACCGCAGACACCCAGAGGGGGAGAGCGACATGGCAACGGATTACGACACCCCACGCAAGACCGACGACGACGTCGATCAGGACAGCCTCGAAGAACTGAAGGCCCGGCGGAGCGACAAGACGGCGTCCGCCGTCGACGTCGACGAGTTCGACGCGGCCGAGGGGCTGGAACTGCCCGGCGCGGACCTGTCCAACGAAGAACTGGCAGTCAGGGTCCTGCCGAAGCAGGCCGACGAGTTCACGTGCATGAGCTGCTTCCTCGTACACCACAGGAGCCAGCTGGCGCGCGAGAAGAACGGTCAGCCGATCTGCCGCGACTGCGACTAGGCCGAGTCGGCCGTGGCAGGCGACAAACCGTTCCGGAAGCGACGCCTGCGGCGCAGGAAGCCGTCGGAGGCGGAACAGGGCGGGCCGGTCCCGGCAGAAGGCGTCACAGCGTCTGCCGAGCGGCCCGCCCTGCCACCATCCCCGGGCGAGCAGGACGACGAGCGAGGCCGGTCGGCCTTGCTCGAAGCGGCCACGGCGTTCGAGGCGGCCGCGGCCGTCGTGGGACGCGACGGAGTCGAGTCGGCCGATGTGGCCGGGGAATCCGGCAGGACGGGGCCCGTGCCCGGGGCAGGCCGTCCGGGACTGGTGAAACGAGGCATTCACAAGAGCGGGGAGAGCGCCAGGGCTGTGATCGGTCGTACCGCCGACCTGATCATCGCGTCCGCTCCCCGCATCCCCGTGCGCGACCTCGCGACGCTGCGCAGGCAGTTCCCGGGGCTCGGCCCGGAGGAAATCGCCGACAGGCTCGTGGCAGGTGCGAGCAGGGCCACCGCCACCGTCGGTGCCGGGATCGGCGCGGCGGCCATGATGCCGGTACCGCCCGCGATGCTCACCGAGCTGACGGCGGAGATCACCGGTGTGGCCGCGATCGAGATGAAGCTCGTCGCGGAACTCCACGAGGTCTACGGACAGCGCCCGCCGGGCGGGCTCACCCAGCGGTCCACCGCCTACCTCTCGTCCTGGACGGAGGAGCGCGGCATCGACATCGCCCAGCCCCTGACGGTCAACGCGGCCCTGGGCGGCCGGATGAAACGCGAGCTGCGCCAGCAGGTCATGAGGCGCATGGCGCGCGATGTGCCGAATCTGATCCCGTTCATGGTCGGAGCCGCCGTCGGCGCGGTGATGAACCGGCGCGACACCAGGAAGCTCGCCGAGCGGATCAGGAACGATCTGCGCAAGCGCCAGATTCCCTGGGACCCGATCCCGCAATCGCCGCCCTCGGTACGTGCGCGTGGCCCGCGCAGGGGCCTGCCGGGGAAGTCGGCGGACTGACCTGGGACCGATCGGGACGGAGCCCCGAAGCCCGCGGTCCGGAGCCCGGACCTCGTGGTGCCACCGGGGCCCGGCGCGTCAGGCGCGTGCCGCGCCGAGGGCCGTGACCAGGGCCTGCGGCTCGCGGGTCGACAGGTAGACGTACGGAGTCGGGTCCTGCGGGTCGGTGACCTCCACCCGGACCGCCGTCGGGATGTAGCTGCGCAGCAGCATGAACGCGCGGGTGTCCGCCTTGTACGAGCGCCACGCGCGCGCCTCGTCGGCGTCCAGCACCTCGGCCTCGCCGAGCGCCGACACCGGAATCCGGGCGTCCCCGGCCACCAGTGCTCCCGCCACCACGCGGATCCTGGCCGAGCCGTACGCGCTCACCGCGACCGCGGACAGCGCGGTGCCGCCCACCAGGCCGACCAGCAGCGGCACGGTGCCGAGCGGCAGCAGCATCAGAGCGCAGGCGATACCGATCAGGAAGGCGATGAGCCACCACGAACGGGGCGCGGTGAGTCGTTCGTCGAAGGGCGGGGCGGAAGGCTGCATGGACCCAAGCTTGGCACGGTGCGCCGCTACGTCGGCCGCGCGGGTAAGGTCTGCGCCTGTGAGTGGAACATCTGCGGCCCTGAATCCCCCCGTCGACGCGGTGAAGCCCGTCCGGCACCCCGAGGCCCCGGCGCCCGGCGAACTGCTCGGCGCGCACTACGAACACTGTTTCGGGTGCGGCGGGTCGCAGCCGCACGGGCTCCAGCTCCAGGCACGGGCCGGCGAGGGCGTGGGCGTCACCGCCGAGTTCACCGTGAAGGCGGCCCACCAGGGGGCCCCGGGACTGGCGCACGGCGGCATTCTGACCACCGCGCTGGACGAGACGCTCGGCTCGCTGAACTGGCTGCTGCGGGTGATCGCGGTGACCGGGCGGCTGGAGACCGACTTCGTGCGTCCGGTGCCGGTGGGCACCGTGCTGCATCTCGATGCCGAGATCACGGCGGTGCACGGCCGCAAGATCTACTCCCGGGCGACCGGCCGGATAGGCGGCCCGGACGGCCCGGTCGCGGTCCGCGCCGAGGCCCTGTTCATCGAGGTGAAGGTCGACCACTTCATCGAGAACGGCCGTCCGGCCGAGATCCGGGCGGCGATGGCCGACCCGGACCAGGTCCGGCGTGCCCGCGCGTTCGAGGTGAACCCCTGATGCGTCGGCCCGTGGACGTACTGATCCGCCGGGTCGACCCGGCGGTGCCCATTCCGGCCTACGGGCATCCCGGCGACGCCGGGGTCGACCTGGTCACCACCGAGCCCGTCGAGCTCGCCCCGGGGGAGCGGGCGATGCTGCCCACCGGCGTGTCGATCGCGCTGCCCGACGGGTACGCCGCGTTCGTGCACCCGCGGTCCGGACTCGCCGCCCGCTGCGGAGTCGCACTCGTGAACGCCCCGGGGACGGTCGATGCCGGGTACCGTGGAGAGATCAAGGTGATCGTCATCAACCTCGACCCGCGCGAGCCGGTGCGGTTCGAGCGGTTCGACCGGATTGCCCAGCTGGTGGTGCAGCAGGTCGAGAAGGTGCGCTTCCACGAGGTGACCGAGTTGCCCGGTTCGGCCCGTGGCGAGGGAGGCTTCGGATCCACCGGAGGTCATGCTTCCGGTGGGGCCGGTGGCGTCGGGGGCGGGATCAACCAGGGCGGAAACAGCTACGCTTCGGTCGTACCCGACCGGGAAGGACAGTGACGTGTTCGGACGTCGCAAGAAGAGTGGTTCCGCCGAGGACGTGGCGGGCGAAGCGCGCGAGGCCGAGCAGGTCGTCGACGAGCTCGATGACGCCGACGGGGCCGACAGCGGCCCGCGCCGGGTGAACCTCCCGCCGGCACCGCGGCCGGACGGGCCGTGGGACATCGACGAGGTGTCGCAGCCCGCCGAGGGCCGGGTCGACCTGGGCGGCATCTTCGTGCCCGGTGTCGAGGGCATGGAGCTGCGCGTCGAGGTGGCCGGTGACGCGATCGTCGCCGCGACCGTGGTGCTGCGCGACAGCGCCATCCAGCTCCAGGCGTTCGCCGCTCCCAAGAAGGAGGGCATCTGGGGCGAGGTCCGCGAGGAGATCGCCACGGGCATCACCCAGCAGGGCGGAATCATCGACGAGGTCGAGGGCCCGCTGGGCTGGGAGCTGCGTGCCCAGGTCCCCGTACAGCTCCCGGACGGGGCGAACGGCGTGCAGCTGGTGCGCTTCGTCGGTGTCGACGGGCCGCGCTGGTTCCTGCGCGGGGTGATCTCCGGCCAGGGTGCCGTGCAGCCGGAGGCCGCGGGCCTGCTGGAGACGGTCTTCCGCGACACCGTGGTGGTTCGAGGCGACGGCCCGATGGCGCCGCGCGATCCGATCGTCCTCAAGCTCCCCGACGACGCCCAGATGGTGCCCGAGGGCGTCCAGCAGGAGAGCCAGGAGAACTCCAGGTTCTCCGGCGGCATGGGCCAGCTCCAGCGCGGCCCGGAGATCACTGAGGTGCGCTGACCGAGAAGCACCGAGCCGAGGTGCGCCGAGCCGGTCCGCTCGTGCGTGCTGCGGCCCGTAGCGGCTGAGGGCCGGTGGGTGACATCCCTTCCAGGAGGGACGTCACCCACCGGCCTTTCCACGTTCCGGGGCGGGGAGGGGTGTGGGACCCCGGGGATTCCGGCAGAGCTCGCGGAATCGGAACGGATCGGGCGGGGGATCGGAGGAAGCCGGAGGGGGTCGGAGCAGACCGGGGGGAGGGCAGAGGGGGTCGAGGAGACCGGAGGAAGGCAGGGCGGGCAGGAGGAGACCGGGGAGGCGCACGGGGCGCGTGTATGGGGCGCGTATGCGGCACGTCAGCGCGTCGTCAAGGGCGCGCCGTTCTCCGTAAGGGAGCCATCAACGCAGGTCAAAAAGGGTGTGACGGGAGGTTTGCTCAAGAGGTCAGAGAAATCCGCACCTCATCCAGGAGCACACGATGGCTGATGTGGCCTTCGTCGTCGTCACGATCGCGGTGTTCGCGCTGGTGGCCCTCATAGCCAAGGGGGTGGCCCGGCTGTGACCGTCGAAAACGTCGTCGGCCTCGTCGTGGCCGTCGCCCTGCTGGGCTATCTCGTCCTCGCCCTTCTGTACCCGGAGAGGTTCTGAGCCCGATATGAGCCCCGTCCTCGCCGGTGTGCTCCAGGTCCTCGCGCTCGTCGTGGCGCTCGGACTGGTGTACCGCCCGCTCGGCGACCACATGGCCCGCGTCTACTCCTCCACCGGGCACCTCCGGGTCGAGAAGTGGATGTACCGGGCCATCGGCGCCGACCCGAACACCGAGATGCGCTGGCCCGCGTATCTGCGCGGTGTGCTCGCCTTCTCCGCGGTGGGCGTCCTGCTCCTCTACCTCCTCCAGCGGCTCCAGGGCAGCCTGCCCGGATCGCTGGGCTTCGCCTCGATCACCCCCGACCAGGCGTTCAACACCGCGGCCTCGTTCGTCGCGAACACCAACTGGCAGTCGTACGCGGGCGAGCAGGCCATGGGCCACGTCGTCCAGACCGGCGGCCTCGCGGTGCAGAACTTCGTCTCGGCCGCCGTCGGCATCGCCGTCGCCGTCGCCCTCGTACGGGGCTTCGCCAGGTCCCGCACCGGTGAACTCGGCAACTTCTGGGCCGACCTGGTGCGCGGCACCGTCCGCATCCTGCTGCCCCTCGCCGTGGTCGGCGCGCTGGTGCTGGTCGCCTGCGGCGCCATCCAGAACTTCGCGGGCATCCACGAGGTCGGCCAGTTCATGGGCGGCGCGCAGCAGTGGCGCGGCGGCGCGGTGGCCTCGCAGGAGGTCATCAAGGAACTGGGCACGAACGGCGGCGGCTACTTCAACGCCAACTCGGCCCACCCGTTCGAGAACCCCAACGGGCTGTCCAACCTCTTCGAGATCTTCCTGATCCTGGTCATTCCGGTCGCGCTGACCAGGACGTTCGGCCGGATGGTCGGCTCGCCGAAGCAGGGTTACGCGATCCTCGGGGCGATGGGCGGCATCTGGCTCGGCTTCACCGCCCTGATGATGTGGACCGAATTCGCCCACCACGGGCCCGCGTTCGACCTCGCCGGCGGGGCGATGGAGGGCAAGGAGACCCGGTTCGGGATCGCCGGCTCGTCGATCTTCGCCGTCACCACGACCCTCACCTCCACCGGCGCGGTGAACTCCTTCCACTCCTCGTACACGGGGTTCGGCGGCGGAATCACGATGCTGGGCATGCAACTCGGCGAGATCGCGCCCGGCGGCGTCGGGTCCGGGCTCTACGGGATGCTGATCGTGGCGGTCATCGCGGTGTTCCTCGCGGGGCTGATGGTCGGCCGCACGCCCGAATACCTCGGCAAGAAGATCGGTACCCGCGAGATCAAGCTCGCCGCCTGCTACATCCTGATCACCCCGGCGCTGGTGCTCTGCTTCACCGCGCTGGCATTCGTCCTGCCCACCCCGCCCCACTCGATCCTGAACCCCGGCGCGCACGGATTCTCCGAGGTGCTCTACGCGTACACCTCCGGCGCGAACAACAACGGTTCGGCGTTCGCCGGGCTGAACGCGAACACCCAGTGGTTCAACACGACCATCGGCCTCGCGATGCTGCTCGGCCGGTTCCTGCCCATGGTGTTCGTCCTCGCGCTGGCCGGCTCGCTCGCCGGGCAGCGGCCCGTACCGGCCACCGCGGGAACCCTCGCCACCCACAAGCCGCTCTTCAGCGGGCTGTTGGTCGGCACGATCCTGATCGTCGCCGCGCTCACCTACTTCCCGGCCCTGGCGCTCGGGCCGCTGGCCGAAGGACTGGCGTCATGACCACTCGTACGAAGCAGGAGGACGCGATGTCCGCCGTCACCCCGACCCGGGCACCGCACCGGGACGTACCCACCGGCCGCACGGGCGAGGGGCGCGTCGGAGGCGGCCTGTTCGACCCCCGGCAGCTGCTCACGTCCTTCCCGGACGCGCTGCGCAAGCTCGACCCGCGGGTGATGGCCAAGTCCCCGGTGATGTTCGTGGTCCTGGTCGGGTCGGTGTTCACCACCGTGCTGGCCTGCCTGAACCCCGGAGAGTGGTTCGGCTGGGCGATCGCCGCCTGGCTGTGGCTGACCACGATCTTCGCCAACCTGGCGGAGGCGGTCGCCGAGGGACGCGGCAAGGCACAGGCCGACACCCTGCGCCGGGCCAGGACCGACACCGTCGCCCGGCGCGTCATCGGCAGGAACGAGGAGCGGGTGCCGGGCACCGAACTGCACATCGGTGACCTGGTCGTCTGCGAGGCGGGCGATGTCATCCCCGGCGACGGGGACGTCGTCGAGGGCGTCGCGAGCGTCGACGAATCCGCCATCACCGGCGAGTCGGCACCGGTCATCAGGGAGTCGGGCGGCGACCGCAGCGCCGTCACCGGAGGCACCAAGGTGCTCTCCGACCGCATCGTCGTCAAGATCACCACCAAACCCGGCGAGACGTTCATCGACCGGATGATCTCCCTCGTCGAGGGCGCCGCCCGGCAGAAGACGCCCAATGAGATAGCGCTGAACATCCTGCTCGCGTCCCTCACCATCGTCTTCCTGCTCGCCGTCGTCACCCTCCAGCCGTTCGCGGTCCACGCCGGGCGGGAGCAGTCGGTGATCGTGCTGACCGCGCTGCTCGTCTGCCTCATCCCGACCACCATCGGCGCCCTGCTCTCCGCGATCGGCATCGCCGGCATGGACCGGCTGGTGCAGCGCAATGTGCTCGCCATGTCGGGGCGCGCCGTCGAGGCCGCCGGGGACGTCTCGACCCTGCTGCTCGACAAGACCGGCACCATCACGCTCGGCAACCGCCGGGCCGCCGAGTTCCTCCCCGTCGCGGGCACCACCGCGGCCGAACTGGCGGACGCCGCGCAGCTGTCCTCGCTGGCCGACGAGACCCCCGAGGGCCGCTCGATCGTCGTGCTCGCCAAGGAGGGGTACGGGCTGCGCGAACGCCATCAGGGCGAGCTGCGCCAGGCCGAATGGGTGGCGTTCACCGCCCAGACCCGCATGTCCGGCGTGGATGTCGACGGACGCAGGATCCGCAAGGGCGCGACCGGTTCGGTCACCACCTGGGTCGAGGAGCGCGGCGGCGGCGTCGCCCCGGAGGTGCGGGAACTCGCCGACCGGATCTCCGGTGCCGGCGGCACACCGCTGCTGGTGGCGCTGGAGGACGGACGAGGAGCCCGTGTCCTGGGCGTCGTCCACCTCAAGGACGTTGTCAAGGAGGGCATGCGGGAGCGGTTCGACGAACTGCGCCGGATGGGCATCAGGACGGTCATGATCACGGGTGACAACCCGCTGACGGCGAAGGCCATCGCCGAGGAGGCGGGCGTCGACGACTTCCTCGCCGAGGCCACCCCCGAGGACAAGATGGCCCTCATCAAGCGCGAGCAGGCCGGGGGCAAGCTCGTCGCGATGACGGGCGACGGCACCAACGACGCCCCGGCGCTGGCCCAGGCGGACGTCGGCGTGGCCATGAACACCGGCACCTCGGCCGCGAAGGAGGCCGGGAACATGGTGGACCTGGACTCCAATCCGACGAAGCTCATCGAGATCGTCGAGATCGGCAAGCAGCTGCTCATCACCCGGGGCGCGTTGACGACGTTCTCCATCGCCAACGATGTCGCGAAGTACTTCGCGATCATCCCGGCGATGTTCGCGGCGGTCTACCCGGGTCTGGACACGCTCAACATCATGCGGTTGTCCTCGCCGCAGTCCGCGATCCTGTCGGCGGTCGTCTTCAACGCGCTGATCATCGTCGCGCTGGTGCCGCTCGCCCTGAAGGGTGTCCGCTACCGGCCCAGCAGTGCCGACTCGATGCTCCGTCGCAACCTCGGGATCTACGGCCTCGGCGGCCTGATCGCCCCATTCATCGGCATCAAGATAATCGACCTGATCATCTCCCTCGTCCCCGGACTGAACTGAATCCCGTGCCCGGACCGAATTCCGTCCCGGGGCCGAACCGCATCGTGCCTCCCGGACCCGAACCGAGTTCGCCCGGGAGACCGGACCGAAATCCCGTGTTCCCGGGACAGTACCGATATCCAGTGCACCGGGACCGGACCGAAATCCGGTCTCCCCGGCACCGCACAGAAATCCCGCCCCGGGGAAGCGATCCGAATTCCGCTTCCCCGGGCCGAACCCAATGAGGGATTGGCTGAGCCGCCATGAACAACTCCGTAGCAAACACCGCCCGGTTGCTCTGGGCGGGACTGCGCGCCCTGCTCGTCCTCACCGTCGTCTGCGGCGTGTTGTACCCACTCGCCGTGACGGGCGTCGCCCAGGGCGTATTTCCGCACCAGGCCAACGGTTCCGAAATCAGTGCCGACGGCAGGGTCGTCGGCTCCGCACTCATCGGGCAGCGCTACGACCTGCCGCTGGAGAAGGGACAGCACACCGCGGCCCCGGACCTGCGGTGGTTCCAGCCGCGCCCTTCCGACGGCCTCACCACCAACACTGTCAACACCCATGACAAGCTGCTCGTCTCCGGCGCGACCAACCTCGCCGGCGACAACAGCAAGCTCGTCGCCGAGGTGAAGGCCGCCAAGGCCGCCGTCGTCAAGGACAACTCCGTCCCCGGCCACCCGGTCAACCCCGCCGATGTGCCGGCCGACGCCGTCACCTCCTCGGGCTCCGGCCTCGACCCCGCGATCTCACCGGCCTACGCGCAGCTCCAGGTGCGCCGCGTGGCCGAGCGGAACCACCTCGGGGTCGACCGGGTGGAGAAGCTCGTCGACCAGCACACCGACGGCCGGATCCTCGGTTTCGTCGGGGAGCCGACGGTCAATGTGCTCCGGCTCAACATCGCGCTCGGGCAACTGGTGGGCAAGCGGTGAGGGGTCGGTGACGGAGAGCGGGCGGGGGCCGTCCCGGTGTGCCGGTGGTGACGGCACGGCCCCCGCCCGCACCGGGGCTACCTCGCCCGGCCGGTGGCGCCACCGGCCGCACCGGCGTCAGCGGCCGACCCGGCCAGGCTGCCCGGGTAGAGGTACTTCTCCGGCGGGATCACCGTGCCGTCGACCCATGCGGCGAAGAATCCCTTGAGGTCCTTGCCCGAGACCTTCGCCGCCAGCGCCTCGAACTGCCGGAACGAGGCGTTGCCGTAGGCGTGGTCGTGGGTCCAGGTCCGCAGCGTCGTGAAGAACGCCTCGTCGCCCACCGTGCGGCGCAGGGCGTGCAGCATCAGCGACCCCTTGAAGTACAGCGCCGAGTCCAGTTCCCTGCCGGGGCCCGGGTCGTAGAGCTTGACGGACCAGAACGACGGGTCGTTCCGGTAGTCCTCCACCTCGGACCGGTAGAAGTCCGTGTCGAGGTCGGAGCCCTTGTGCTCCTCCCACAGCTGCCCGGCGTACTGGGCGAAGCACTCCGCGACGCAGCCGTCCCGCCAGTCCTCGAACGAGACGCTGTCGCCGAACCACTGGTGGGTGTTCTCGTGGACCACCGACGCGTCGAAGAGCGTCGACCCATAGGTGGGGCGGCTCTGCGTCTCCAGGGCGAGGGGGCCGCCGGTCGGTTCCTTCGTGGCGCCGACGACGATGGCGCCCGCGGAGGAGAAGGGGTACGGGCCGAACTTCGTGGTCAGGAAGTCCAGGATCTCGGTCTGCTGGGCCTCCGCCGCCGGGTCGATCTTGGCGTCCGGGCTGTACGCCGTGATGACGGGCGTCCCTGCGGCGGTCTTCCCCCGGTGGACGGTGAACCGGTCGATGGCGACCGTGCTGGCGTACGTGGCCATCGGACTGTCTTCGGACCAGCGGAAGGTCCTGCGGCCGTTCTCGACGGTCTCCGGTCCGGGCAGCCCGTTGCCGATCGCCTTCCAGCCGTCGGGCACCGTCGCGGTGAGGGCGAAGGTCGCCTTGTCGGACGGGTGGTCGTTGGCGGGGTACCAGGAGGTCGCGGAGTGCGGTTCGCCCGTCACGTACGCGCCGCCGCTCTTCAGGGTGTGCCAGCCCTCGGCGTCGGGCTTCCCGGCGTACTTCACCCGCACGGTGAACGTCGTGCCCTTCGCGACCGGGCGGGCCGGCGTGACGACCAGTTTGTGGGCGCCGGCCCGGGAGAACGTCTTCGCCGAGGTGCCGTTCACGGCGACCGATGACACGGTGAACCCCTTGAGGTCCAGGCTGAACCGGTCCAGGGAGGTCAGGGCGCGGGCGGTGACGGTGGTGTCGCCGTCGAGCCGGTCGGTGCGTGCCGGGTCGTAGCCGATCCGGACGTCGTAGTGGGTGACGTCGTAGCCGGGGTTGCCGTCGTCGGGGAAGTACGGGTCGCCGACGCCCGGACCGCCGGTGGCGGCCGAGGCGGGGACGGTGGTCAGCACGACGGCGCTCACCACGGCGGCGGCGAGGGCAGTGGTGGTCCTGCGGGGGTGGTGCAGCGGTCTGCGCATGTCTCGATCTCCTGGAGAGGTCGGTCGGTGACGGACCCCGGGACAGTCGGCGTCGGCGCCGGTGAGCGGGCCGGGCCCGGGGAGTGCCGGGGCGATACCGGGGCCGGGGAGAGGGGCCCGGGGGAGGAGTGGATCAGTGCCGGGGGGTGGCGGCGAGCTTCCACAGCACGCCGGCGATGGCGTTGGTGCTGGTCGTCTCCGTCTTCGGGTCGACGTTGGCGAGGTTGTCGCAGGCATCGTGGATGCAGTCCGAGATGCCGGTGCTGAAGCCGGACGACGGGATGCCCGCGTTCCCGAACGACTCGTGGTCCGAGCCGCCGACCCCGATGTCGAACGTCGGGACGCCGCGCTCGGCGAACCACGCCTCGAACGCCTGCTGGGCCTCGGTCTCGCCGTGCTCGTCGTCGTGGACCACGAGCCACTGGCCGGTGTTCTTGCTGCCCGCCTGGTCGAAGTTGAGGTAGAAGTCGATCCGGCGGCGATCGGCCTCGGAGAGCTTTCCGACGTAGTCCGCCGAACCGATTAGCCCCGGTTCCTCCGCGCCCCACCAGGCGAAGCGGAGGTGCCGCTGAGGTTTCAGCCCGGACTCGGCCACCTGGAGAGCGGTGGCCAGCACGGCGGCCGAACCCGAGCCGTTGTCGTTGATGCCCGGTCCCTCCGGCACGCTGTCGAGGTGGGCGCCGGTCAGCAGCACATGGTCCGGATCGCCCCCGGGCCAGTCGGCAATCAGGTTGTGGCCGGTGACCCCGTCATGGGTGAAGGGGGCCAGCCGGGTCCGGAAACCCGCCCGGTCCAGGGCACGCTTCACGTACGCCACGGACTGCGCGTACCCCTTCGTGCCGTGCGCACGGTTGCCGCCGTTGCGGTCGGCGATGCGTTGCAGGGCACGCAGGTGGGGCATCACCTGCTGTTCGGAGACGGTCGGAACGACGGGGCCCGCGACGCGGTGGTGGCCTGCGGGGCGGGCGGCAGCTGCGGTGACGGGTGCCGCGGACAGCATCAGGGCCAGGGCCGCGGACATCACGAGGGTGCGGGCGACGGGGCCGGGAAGGCCCCTGCGTATCGTCATGCGTACCTTTCGACAACGGGACGTCGGACCCGCCCGAGCCGTGGGGCAGGCGGACCGGCTGACTCCGGCAAGGCTGGCCGTGCCATGTCAGGAAGTTGTCGGGAAGTCGTCGGAAAGTGGTTTCACCGCGCGGGCGGACCCGTTCGAGGCAATCCGCCCGAGGCAGTTCTCCAGGGGACACCGTCCGAGGCCACCGAGGGTGCCGATGCGGAGGCGGGCGGGGCCGTGCCCGGAGGCGTGGGCGGGCGGAGGCGCGCGCACCGCGGTGCATGGGCGCTGTGGCGCGTGGACGGCCCTGGGGGGCCGGCGCCGGACCCGGGGCACCGCGGCGCGCGGCGTCAGAATCCTGTCAATTCGGTCTCCGGACCCCACCGCGTTCCATTTGCCGGAAATTCTCGGGGTAGTTTCGAAGTGGCTGCCGCATCGGCCGCAGCCGGCTTTCGAGAAGACAATGGGGCCATGGCACGCGGCAAGCTTCGGATCTACCTGGGCGCGGCACCCGGTGTCGGCAAGACGTACGCGATGCTCTCCGAGGCCCACCGCAGGGTGGAGCGGGGCACCGACTGCGTCGTCGGCTTCGTGGAACACCACGACCGCCCGCGCACCGAGGTGATGCTGCACGGACTGGAGCAGATCCGCCGCCGGGAGATCGAGTACCGCGCCGCCGTCTTCACCGAGATGGACGTCGATGCCGTCCTGGAGCGCGCGCCCGCCGTGGCGCTGGTGGACGAGCTCGCACACACCAACGTGCCGGGCTCCCGCAACGCCAAGCGATGGCAGGACGTGGAGGAGCTCCTGAAGGCCGGGATCGACGTGATCTCGACCGTCAACATCCAGCACCTGGAGTCGCTCGGCGACGTCGTCGAGTCGATAACCGGCGTGCGGCAGCGCGAGACGGTCCCCGACGAGGTCGTCCGCAGGGCCGACCAGATCGAGCTCGTCGACATGTCCCCCCAGGCACTGCGCCGCCGGATGGCGCACGGCAACATCTACAAGCCGGACCGGATCGACGCCTCGCTGTCCAACTACTTCCGTCCCGGCAACCTGACCGCGCTGCGCGAGCTGGCTCTCCTCTGGGTCGCCGACCGGGTCGACGAGTACCTCCAGCAGTACCGGGGCGAGCACAACATCCGCACCACCTGGCAGGCCCGCGAACGCATCGTCGTCGGGCTCACCGGCGGCCCCGAGGGCCGTACGCTGATCCGCCGCGCGTCCCGGATGGCGGCCAAGGGCTCCGGCAGCGAGATCCTCGCCGTCTACATCGCCCGCAGCGACGGACTCACCTCCGCCTCGCCCAAGGAGCTCACCGTCCAGCGCACCCTCGTCGAGGACCTGGGCGGCACCTTCCACCACGTCATCGGCGACGACATACCGTCGGCGCTGCTCGAATTCGCCCGCGGGGTGAACGCCACGCAGATCGTCCTCGGCTCCAGCCGGCGCAAGGCATGGCAGTACATCTACGGGCCGGGCGTCGGCGCCACCGTCGCCCGGGAGTCCGGCCCCGACCTCGACGTCCACATCGTCACCCACGAGGAGGTCGCCAAGGGCCGCGGGCTGCCGATCGCCCGCAGTGCCCGGCTGGGCCGGGTCCGGATCATCTGGGGCTGGTTGTTCGGCGTCGGCGGCCCGGCCCTGCTCACGCTGCTGCTGCGCGGACTGGACAACGGTCCCGGGCTCGCCAACGACGTCCTGCTCTTCCTCTTCATGACGGTTCTCGCGGCCCTGCTCGGCGGGGTGCTGCCCGCCCTCGCGTCGGCCGCGGTCGGTTCGCTGCTGCTGAACTACTGGTTCACCCCGCCCACCCACACCCTGACGGTGCAGGACCCGGAGAACTTCGTCGCCATCGTGATCTTCTTCGCGGTGGCGGTCTCGGTCGCCTCGGTCGTCGACCTGGCGGCCCGCCGCACCCACCAGGCGGCCCGTCTGCGCGCCGAGTCGGAGATCCTCTCCTTCCTGGCAGGCAGCGTGCTGCGCGGCGAGACCACCCTGGACGCGCTGCTGGACCGGGTCCGCGAGACGTTCGGCATGGAGTCCGTCGCGCTGCTGGAGCGGCGCAGCGACGTCGACCCGTGGACCTGCGCCGGGAGCGTCGGCCCGAAACCGGTGGCCCGGCCGGAGGACGCCGATGTGGACATGCCGGTCGGTGACCACATGGCGCTCGCGCTGTCCGGCCGGCCGCTGCCCGCCGAGGACCGCCGGGTGCTCGGCGCGTTCGCGGCCCAGGCCGCCGTCGTCCTGGAACGCCAGCGACTTGTCGACGAGGCCGAGGAGGCGCGGCGGCTCGCCGAGGGCAACCGGATCAGGACGGCGCTGCTCGCCGCCGTCAGCCACGACCTGCGCACCCCGCTCGCCGCCATCAAGGCGGCCGTCAGCTCCCTGCGCTCCGACGACGTCGCCTGGTCCGACGAGGACGAGGCGGAGCTGCTGGAGGGCATCGAGAACGGTGCCGACCGGCTCGACCACCTCGTGGGCAACCTGCTGGACATGTCCCGGCTGCAGACCGGCACGGTCACCCCGCTGATCCGCGAGATCGACCTCGACGAGGTGGTCCCGATGGCCCTCGGCGGTGTCCCCGAGGGCAGCGTGGACCTGGACATCCCGGAGACCCTGCCGATGGTCGACGTCGACCCCGGACTGCTGGAGCGGGCCGTCGCCAACATCGTCGAGAACGCCGTCAAGTACAGCCCGGACGGGCAACGCGTCACCGCCGCAGCCAGCGCACTGGGCGAACGCGTCGAACTGCGGGTGGCCGACCGGGGCCCAGGCGTCCCCGACGATGCCAAGGACCGTATCTTCGAGCCCTTCCAGCGCTACGGCGACGCCCCGCGCGGCGCGGGCGTCGGGCTGGGCCTCGCCGTCGCCCGCGGGTTCGTGGAGTCCATGGGCGGCACACTGGGCGCCGAGGACACCCCCGGTGGCGGACTCACCATGGTGCTGACCCTGAAAGCGGCCCCGGACCATGCCCGGACCGTCCCCGACCTGCCCGCGCGGGCCACCTCATGACCGCGCCGGCCACCCCGTGATCCCCGTGCGGCCCCAGGAGATCGCCGCGCATCGGAGCCGTACGACCGATGACGCACCGGACCGTACGGACGCAGCAGAGCCGTACGGGCAGAAGCAGCAGAGCCGTACCGCGGGAACCCGGAGCCGTACGGGCCGGGACACCGGAGCCGTTACGGCAGGACCCCAGAGCCGTGCAGCAGAGAGGCAGGACCCCATGACCCGGGTGCTCGTGGTCGACGACGAGCCGCAGATCGTACGCGCTCTCGTGATCAACCTGAAGGCGCGCAAGTACGAGGTGGATGCCGCGCCCGACGGCGCCACCGCCCTCCAGCTCGCCGCCGCCCGTCACCCCGACGTCGTCGTCCTCGACCTCGGACTGCCCGACATGGACGGCGTCGAGGTGATCAGGGGGCTGCGCGGCTGGACCCGGGTGCCGATCCTGGTGCTCTCCGCCCGCCACACCTCCGACGAGAAGGTCGAGGCGCTGGACGCCGGAGCGGACGACTACGTCACCAAGCCGTTCGGCATGGACGAGCTCCTGGCCCGGCTGCGCGCCGCCGTACGCCGTGCCGAACCCGTCGGCGGGCAGGGCTCAGACGACGTGGTGGTGGTCGAGACGGCGGAGTTCACCGTCGACCTGGCGGCGAAGAAGGTCCACCGCGCGGGCCGCGACGTGCGGCTCACCCCCACCGAGTGGCACCTGCTGGAGGTCCTGGTCCGCAACAGCGGCCGACTGGTCAGCCAGAAGCAGCTGCTCCAGGAGGTCTGGGGGCCCTCGTACGGCACCGAGACCAACTACCTGCGGGTCTACATGGCGCAACTCAGGCGCAAGCTGGAGGCCGACCCCTCGCATCCACGGCACTTCGTCACCGAACCGGGAATGGGGTACCGCTTCGAGCGCGGCTGAGCGGGCGGGGACCTGCCGGCCGCGGGACGCCCGGTCGGTACGACGGGGCTCGGCGGGGGCGGGGGACCGCCCGAGAAGTGGCCCGCTGGATGACTCGTTCGAGTGAGACGCGGGCCACCCACTCGGGGCACGGGGGACCGGTACCCTTCGGGTATGAGTGCTGTTCCTCGTTCCGAGAAGCCCGGTAAGGCGGAGAAGCCTTCCGGCCGCTTCCGTCGGATGCTCGACCGGTTGTCCAGCTCGCAGGAGGACCTGGAGTCCGAGGAGCTGCGGGAGGACGCGCAGGCTTCGGGGTGCACCCGGATCTCCGAATGCACCGACCGGCAGATCGTGAAGGTGACTGGTACCTTGCGGACGGTCACTCTGCGGCCGCGCGCCGGAGTTCCCGCCCTGGAGGCGGAGCTGTTCGACGGCACCGCGCCGCTGGACGTGGTCTGGCTCGGCCGACGCTCCATCGTCGGAATAGAACCGGGCCGCAGGCTCATCGCATCGGGCCGGATCGCCATGAGCCACGGACGCCGGGTGCTGTTCAATCCCAAATACGAACTCCGACCGCTCGGCAAGGAGTAGCCGGTGACGTCTCTCGACAAGCCGACGTCCGACACGGACCGCACCACCCGCACCGACCACCAGGAGGCCGAAGCGAAAGCGGTCACCGAGGCAGCGCTCTTCGAGGCGTTCGGCGGTGTCCGGGGGATGGTGGAGACAGTCGTTCCCGGACTGCTCTTCGTCACGATCTTCACGATCAACAAGGACCTGCACTCCTCGGCCATCGCGGCCCTTGTGGTGTCCCTCGTCCTGGTCGCCGTACGGCTGATCCGCAAGGACACCGTCAAGCACGCCTTCAGCGGTGTCTTCGGTGTGGCCTTCGGTGTGGTCTTCGCGATGATGACCGGCAACGCCAAGGACTTCTACCTGCCGGGCATGCTGTACACGCTCGGCCTGGCCCTGGCCTACCTGATCACCGCCCTCGCCGGGGTGCCGCTGATCGGGCTGATCCTCGGGCCGGTGTTCAAGGAGAACCTCTCCTGGCGGACCAGGAACCCCGGGCGCAAGACGGCGTACACGAAGGCGAGCTACGCCTGGGGGCTGATCCTGCTCGCCAAGTGCGCGATCCTCTTCCCGTTGTACTGGTGGGCCGACACCACCCAGTTCGGCTGGGTGCTGGTCGCCCTGAAGATTCCGCCGTTCCTGCTCGCCGTCTATCTGACCTGGGTCTTCCTCGCCAAGGCTCCGCCGCCCATCGACGTCTTCGCGGAGATGGAGGCGGAGGAACAGTCCGAGAAGGCCCGCAAGGCGCAGGAGGCTGCTGCCGCCCGGCACCAGGAGTCCTGACCGCCCGCGGCATCGGGAGCCGGGCGCGGGAGCCCGGAGCGTAAGTGACAAGCGACGGCCGAAGGGCCCGGAACCGCCGTGCAAAACGGTTCCGGGCCCTTCGGCCGTAGTACGCATCTGCGGTACGCCCACAGCCGCACGGCCTCGTGGTACTGCTTCGTCGGACGCCTCGGCCAGCCGTGCGTCAGCCCGCCGAATCGCCGCCCCGGCGCGCCGACAGCAGGTCCTCCAGCTGCTCCTCGCGGGCCTGCGCGGCCACGAACAGCAATTCGTCGCCCGCCTCCAGCGTCTCCTCGGTGCTCGGCGTCAGGACGCGCTGACCGCGGATGATGGTGACCAGCGAGGTGTCCTCGGGCCAGGCCACCTCGCCGACCTGGGTACCGGCCAGCGTCGACTCCGGCGGCAGCGTGAGCTCGACCAGATTGGCGTCGCCGTGACTGAAGCGCAGCAGCCGGACCAGGTCGCCGACGCTGACCGCCTCCTCCACCAGGGCCGACATCAGGCGCGGCGTGGACACCGCGACATCGACGCCCCACGCCTCGTTGAACAGCCACTCGTTCTTCGGGTTGTTCACCCGGGCGACGACCCTCGGCACGCCGTACTCGGTCTTGGCGAGCAGCGAGACGACAAGGTTCACCTTGTCGTCCCCGGTCGCCGCGATCACGACATTGCAGCGTTGGAGCGCAGCCTCGTCGAGCGAGGTGATCTCGCAGGCGTCGGCCAGCAGCCACTCGGCCATCGGCACCCGCTCCACCGAGATGGCCGTCGGCGCCTTGTCGACGAGCAGAACCTCGTGCCCGTTCTCCAGCAACTCGCCGGCGATGGAACGGCCCACCGCGCCGGCCCCGGCAATCGCGACACGCATCAGTGACCGCCCTCCTCGGGCCCTTCGGCGAAGGCTGCCTCGACCCGCTCGATCTCGTCCGTACGCATCATCACGTGGACCAGGTCGCCCTCCTGCAACACGGTCTGCGAGCTGGGCAGTATGGCTTCGCCCAACCGGGTGAGGAACGCCACGCGGACGCCCGTCTCCTCCTGCAGGGTGCTGATCCTGTGGCCGATCCAGGAAGGAGTGGTGTGTACCTCCGCGAGCTGCACACCACCGCTCGGATCGCGCCACAGCGGCTCCGCGCCCGACGGCAGCAGCCGCCGCAGCATCTGGTCCGCGGTCCAGCGCACGGTGGCGACCGTGGGGATGCCGAGACGCTGGTAGACCTCGGCACGCCGGGGGTCGTAGATCCGCGCCGCGACGTTCTCGATGCCGAACATCTCGCGGGCCACCCGGGCGGCGATGATGTTCGAGTTGTCACCGCTGCTCACCGCGGCGAACGCGCCGGCCTCCTCGATCCCGGCCTCGCGGAGGGTGTCCTGGTCGAAGCCGACACCGGTCACGCGTCGCCCGCCGAAACCCGACCCGAGGCGCCGGAAGGCCGTGGGGTCCTGATCCACGACGGCGACCGTGTGCCCCTGCTGCTCCAGGGTCTGCGCGAGAGCGGCTCCCACGCGCCCGCAGCCCATGATGACGATGTGCACCTTGTGCCTACCTCGCAGTCCTGGTCATCCGGCTGACCTGCGAAAACACCCTGCTCACACTTCTTCCTCAGCTTGCCGGGCAAAACAACGGGGCAACGGTTCGTCCCGTTGCCCAGGATGAGCTTAAGCGGCCGGATGCGCGAAGCCCCATCCGGCCGCGCTTTCGTCGTGCCCGGTGGCGTGGAGGGGGCGGCCCGTACCGCGTCGCCGTCTCCCGGCCGGTGCACGACGATCCCGCCGAACCGTGCGACGGAGCCTTGAGTGGATGAGAACAGACATCTAACATGTCAGTTCATGGAGACCTTGCGCCCGGTACGACGGACCCTGCTGCGGGACACCGCGTACGAGGCGATCCGCGACGCCATCGTGCGCGGCGACATCCCACCCGGTGCCCCCGTCCGTGACGCCGATCTCGCCGAACGCCTCGGGCTGTCCCGGGCTCCGGTGCGCGACGCGTTGTCCCGCCTCTCCGGCGAGGGCCTTGTCGAATCCAAGCCGCAGAGCTACACCCGGGTGACCCAGCTCGTCCCCGGCGACGTCCGGGATGCCGCGGCGGTGGTACGGGCCATGCAGGAGCTGGCCGCCCGGACCGCGGTGCCCCGTCTGACGGACGCGGACGTCACCGCGATGCGCGAGGCGAACGACCGCTTCCGCGACGCGACCCGTCGCGGTGACGTGGCGGACGCGCTGCGGGCCGACGACCGGCTCCATGACGTACTCGTCACGGCCTGCGGCAACCGCGCCGTGGCCGCCACCGTCGAGCGGTACACCCCGCTGCTCCGACGGCTGGAGTGGCGCCGATTCGGCACGGCGAGCGCGGCGCACGGCTCGGCGGAACTGCACGAACGACTGATCGAGGCGTGCGCGGGGCGCGACGCCGACGCGGCGGCCCGGGTCACCGCCGAGATCTGGCGGGCGCTCGAAGAACTCGCCGACGAACCGGTCGGCGAACAGGTCGGCGAACCGGTCGGCGAACCGGCCGGCGAACCGTCCGCCGGATCCACCGGATCTATCGACGGCCCGGAGTCCGAACCGTCTGCCGGACCGGTCGGCGGCGCGAAGGGCGTACCGCACGCGGGCAACGCCCGCTGACGACGGGCCGCCCGAGGCGACCGCCGCGCACCCCGCACCGGGGACCATCCCGCACCGCACACCAGGAACCACCACGCACCGCTCGCCCTGCACCGCTCCATCCCGACCAAGGGAGCCCCCGCCGTGACGCCCACCACCCCCTCCACCTCCGCTTCCTCCTCTCCTTCCTCTCCTTCCACCCCCCTCTCCCTCTCCTCGTACGACCGCCACCCCCTCCTCTTCGGCCCCTCGCCCGTCCACCGTCTCGACCGGCTCACCGAGCATCTCGGCGGCGCCGACATCTGGGCCAAGCGGGAGGACTGCAACTCCGGCATCGCCTACGGCGGCAACAAGACCCGCAAGCTCGAATACCTCGTTGCCGACGCCCTCGCCCGGGGCTGCGACACCCTCGTCTCCATCGGTGGCGTCCAGTCGAACCACACCCGCCAGGTCGCGGCGGTCGCCGCCCGCACCGGCCTCAAGTGCGTCCTCGTCCAGGAGAGCTGGGTCGACTGGCCCGACGCCGTCTACGACAAGGTCGGCAACATCCTGATCAGTCGCCTGGCCGGAGCCGACGTCCGTCTGGTGCGTGCCGGATTCGGCATCGGCGTCAAGGAGAGCTGGGCGCAGGCGATGCGCGAGGTCGAGGAGAGCGGAGGCAAGCCGTACGCCATCCCCGCCGGCGCGTCCGACCATCCCCTCGGCGGGCTCGGCTTCGCGAACTGGGCGTGTGAGGTCGCCGAGCAGGAACGGGCGCTCGGGGTCTTCTTCGACACCGTGGTCGTCTGCTCGGTGACCGGTTCCACCCAGGCCGGCATGGTCGCGGGCTTCGCCGCGCTGGAAGAAGCGGGCGGCAGGCCGCGACGGGTGCTCGGCATCGACGCCTCCGCCGAACCGGCCCGCACCCGGGAGCAGATCGCCCGGATCGCGGCGGCCACCGCACGGCTCATCGGCGTGCGCCGCGAACTCACCGCGGACGACATCGAACTCGACGAGCGTTATCACGCGGGTACGTACGGTATTCCGGACGACACGACGCTCGACGCAATGCGGATCGCCGCCCGGACCGAGGGAATGATCACCGACCCCGTGTACGAAGGGAAATCCATGGCCGGAACGATCGACCTCGTGACTCGCGGTGAAATCCCCGGGGAATCCACGGTTCTTTACGCACACTTGGGCGGTCAGCCCGCGCTGAACGGCTACAGCGCCCTGTTCCCGGGTGCCTGAGCACTTCCCGAGCCCACGGGTGCAAGGATTGCGTTAAGGATTTCGCGCCGGTTTCGTCCGAGTGCAGGGAAATGGCGGGCCACGGCTCGGACAGCTCGGCGGCTTCCATACGGAACGCTTACGATCCTCTGCGTGTCCAAACTGACCGACCTGCCCAAACGGATTCTGATCGGAAGGGCGCTGCGCAGCGACAAGCTGGGAGAAACGCTCCTGCCCAAGCGCATCGCTCTACCGGTCTTCGCATCCGACCCGCTGTCCTCGGTGGCGTACGCACCCGGCGAAGTCCTCCTGGTGCTGTCCGTCGCGGGCGTGTCGGCCTACCACTTCAGCCCGTGGATCGCGCTCGCCGTCGTCGTCCTGATGTTCACGGTCGTCGCGTCGTACCGGCAGAACGTCCACGCCTACCCGAGCGGTGGTGGCGACTACGAGGTCGCCACCACCAACCTCGGCCCCAAGGCGGGGCTCACCGTGGCCAGCGCGCTACTGGTCGACTACGTGCTGACCGTCGCCGTGTCCATCGCCTCCGGGGTCGAGAACCTCGGGTCCGCGATCCCGTTCGTCGTCGAGCACAAGACGGCGGCGGCGATCACCGCCATCGTGCTGCTCACCCTGATGAACCTGCGCGGAGTCAAGGAATCGGGCAAGCTCTTCGCCATCCCCACGTACCTCTTCGTGGCGGGCGTCTTCATCATGATCACCTGGGGTGCGTTCCGGGGCCTGGTCCTCGGCCACACGATGCACGCCCCGACCTCCGGTTTCGAGATCCGGGCCGAGCACCAGGGGATTGCCGGGTTCGCGCTGGTCTTCCTGCTGCTGCGGGCCTTCTCCTCCGGCTGTGCCGCCCTCACCGGCGTCGAGGCGATCAGCAACGGCGTGCCCGCCTTCCGCAAGCCGAAGAGCAAGAACGCGGCGACGACGCTCGCGATGATGGGCCTGCTGGCCGTCACCATGTTCTGCGGCATCATCGGCCTGGCGATGGCCACCGACGTGAAGATGGCCGAGAACCCGGCCAAGGACCTGATCAACAACGGAACCCCGGTCGGCTCCGGATTCGTCCAGGACCCGGTGATCTCGCAGGTCGCGGCAGCGGTCTTCGGCGACGGCACGTTCTTCTTCGTCGTGCTCGCGGCCGCCACCGCGCTCGTGCTCTTCCTGGCCGCGAACACCGCGTACAACGGTTTCCCGCTGCTCGGCTCGATCCTCGCCCAGGACCGCTACCTGCCGCGCCAGCTCCACACCCGCGGCGACCGGCTCGCCTTCTCCAACGGCATCGTGCTGCTCGCGGGGGCGGCGATCCTCCTGACCTGGGTCTACGGTGCGGACTCCACCCGGCTGATCCAGCTCTACATCGTCGGCGTCTTCGTCTCCTTCACCCTCAGCCAGACCGGCATGGTCCGGCACTGGAACCGGCATCTCGCGACGGAGAAGGACCCGGCCAAGCGACGCCACATGAAGCGCTCCCGCGCGATCAACACCTTCGGGGCCTTCCTGACCGGCCTGGTGCTCGTCGTCGTCCTCGCCACCAAGTTCATCCACGGCGCCTGGGTCGCCCTGCTCGGCATGGTGATCTTCTACGGGACGATGACCGCCATCCGCGGGCACTACGACCGCGTCGCCGAGGAGATCGCGGCGGACGAGACCCCGACGGACGAGACGATGCGCCCCTCACGGGTCCACTCCATCGTCCTGGTCTCCAAGCTGCACCGGCCGACGCTGCGGGCACTCGCCTACGCCAAGCTCATCCGCGCCGACCGGCTGGAGGCACTCTCCATCAGCGTCGACTCTGCCGATACCAAGGCGCTCAAGGAGGACTGGGAACGGCGGGGCATCGACATCCCGCTGAAGATCCTCGACTCCCCGTACCGCGAGGTGACCCGTCCCGTCATCGACTACGTGAAGAACCTGCGCCGGGAGAGCCCGCGCGACGTGGTGAGCGTGTACATCCCGGAGTACGTGGTCGGCCACTGGTACGAGCACCTTCTCCACAACCAGAGCGCCCTGCGCCTCAAGGGCCGGCTGCTGTTCACCCCCGGCGTGATGGTGACCTCCGTGCCGTACCAGCTGGAGTCCTCCGAAGCCGCGAAGAAGCGGGCAAGGAAGCGCGCAGAGTGGAACGCGCCGGGCGCGGTGCGCCGCGGCCCCGTCGAGCGCAAGCCCAAGGAACCCGCCAACAAGGGCTGACGGGCCGGAGCCCCGGCGGAGCACCCCGCTGCCCCGGCACACTCGTGGCGAACGGCCGGGCAACACCCACGTAGACTCGTAGGTTGTTGTCCGGCCGTCGTCCCCCCGAACCCTGGAGCCACCCCCTCATGCAGAACGAACCCACGTCGTCGCTGGTCGGGGAGGAGTACGAGGTCGAGGTCGGCCCCGTCGCACACGGCGGCCACTGCATCGCCCGCACCGAGGAGGGCCGGGTCCTCTTCGTGCGCCACACGCTCCCGGGCGAGAAGGTCGTCGCCCGGATCACCGAGGGCGGGAGTGACTCCCGCTTCCTGCGCGCCGACGCCGTCCGCATCGTCGATGCCTCCAAGGACCGGGTCGAGGCCCCCTGCCCGTACGCGGGCCCCGGCAAGTGCGGCGGCTGCGACTGGCAGCACGCCAAGCCCGGCGCCCAGCGCAGGCTCAAGGGCGAAGTGATCGCCGAACAGCTGCGCCGCCTCGCCGGCCTCACCCCCGAGGAGGCGGGCTGGGACGGCACCGTCATGCCGGCCGAGGGCGACAAGCTCCCGGCGGGCGAGGTGCCGGCCTGGCGCACCCGGGTCCAGTACGCCATCGACGAGGACGGCCGGGTCGGCCTGCGCAAGCACCGCTCGCACGACGTCGAGCCCATCGAGCGGTGCCTGATCGCCGCCCCCGGCGTCACCGAACTCGGCGTCGAGAAGCGTGACTGGCCCGGCATGGCGTCGGTCGAGGCCATCGCCGCCACCGGCTCCCACGACCGCCAGGTCATCCTCACTCCGAGGCCCGGCGGCCGCCTTCCCCTCGTCGAGCTCGACAAGCCCGTCTCGGTGATGCGCGTCGACGAACGCGACGGCGGCGTCCACCGCGTGCACGGCCGCGCCTTCGTCCGCGAACGCGCCGACGACCGCACCTACCGCGTCGGCTCCGGCGGCTTCTGGCAGGTCCACCCCCAGGCCGCGAACACCCTCGTCCGCGCCGTCATGCAGGGCCTGCTGCCCCGCAAGAACGACACCGCCCTCGACCTGTACTGCGGCGTCGGCCTGTTCGCCGGCGCCATCGGTCAGCGCATCGGCGAGAAGGGCGCCGTCCTCGGCATCGAGTCCGGCAAGCGCGCCGTCGAGGACGCCCGGCACAACCTCAAGGACCTGGAGCGGGTCCGCATCGAACACGGCAAGGTCGAACAGGTCCTGCCCCGCACCGGCATCACCGAGTGCGACCTCATCGTCCTCGACCCCCCGCGCGCGGGCGCCGGCAGGGCGACGGTCGAGCACCTGTCCTCCCTGGGTGCCCGCCGCATCGCCTACGTCGCCTGCGACCCGGCAGCCCTGGCCCGCGACCTGGCGTACTTCCGGGACGGGGGGTACCGGGTGCGGACGCTGCGGGCGTTCGATCTGTTCCCGATGACGCACCACGTGGAGTGCGTGGCGATTCTGGAACCGGCGGCAAAGGCTGCCTGACCTGCGCATTTATGTTTCAGGGGCGTTTCTTGACCTGTTTCACCGTGCGCAACGGGTGGAAGCGGGCGGGCTCGTCCGACCTGCGGTTTCCGAGGGGTCCGGCAGGGGGTGAGCTCGGCAGGGCGGTAGGTCGCGGCGAGTTTTGACGCACAAGTGATGCACATCCTGAGGACCTGTCAGCTGGGCTGGTGATCCGGGCGTCCTTGAGTACGCCGCTTGCAGTGCTCCCCACATCCGGGCGGGCCGTGTGCGTGGGGTACGAGCGGCCCCGGGTGAGCCCCTCGGCGGAGGGCAGCATGGCGCCCGCGCGTAGTTCGTGGTGCCCCGGGAGCGGGACGGCGCCGCCCTCTGCGCGCACTGGTGGGCCGGGTCAGTTCCGGTAGCGGGCGCGGCCCACGGCGGCGGCGACCGTCAGCGGGACGGTGAGGGCCGCGGCCGTCAGGAACATTCCCTGGTACGCGTGGTGTTCGGCGGGCCCGGCGGCGACAGCGCTGGCCAGGGCGCTGCCGACGTAGAGAGCCAGACCGAACATGGCGACGCCGGTGGCGCGGGCCGCAGGGGAGAGGCCGGTGGCCCAGGACTGGATCGTGGAGTGCATGAACGACCAGCCGCCGCCGAGCAGCAGTGTGCACGCCACCAGCGCGAGCACGGACCGGCTGGCCGCGGCGAGGCCGAACGCCACCACCATCTGCACCCCGCCGACTACGATCAGCCGTACCGGTGTGCAGCGCCCGACCAGCCGCTTGACCGTCTGCGCCGCGGCCATCGAGCCCACGCCGTACAACGCGGACACTGCACCGGCCAGCGTCGCCGAGGCGCCCTGGGCCTCCAGGGCCGGTGCGATGTACGTCAAGAAGCCCAGCAGGACGGCGCCTTCGAGCATCGCGACGGCCATGACGTACCACTGCCAGCGGGAGCGCAGGACGACCTTGAACGGGGCCAGTAGCGCGCCGGGCGCCGGGCGCGGCGGCTCCGGCAGCCGACGCAGGGCGACGGCCAGGTACATTGCGATCAAGCCGGGCAGGGCGAAGACCAGACGCCAACTGACGTAGTGCGCCAGCGCTCCGGCAACGATGGTGGCCGCAGCGGTGCCCAGTGCGAAGGCGGTCATCAGCTCGCTGAGCGGGCCTTGGCGGACTGGAGCGGGCACGGTGTCCCCGATGTACGTGATGGATGCGGCGATGGACGCGGCGAAGAACGCGCCGGCCGCGGTGCGTGCCACGATCAGCACGGTCGCGTCGGGGGCGGTCACCGAGTAGAGCGCGGCAACGGCGGCCCCTGTCAGCGAGATCCGCATCACCCGCACCCGGCCGAGACGGTCGCTCGCCAGGCCCCAGACCGGCTGCATCAGTCCGTAGCCGAGGAAGTAGCCGCTGGCGGCGAGCATCACCATGGGCAGCGGGACGCCGAGCCGGGTGCCGATGAGCAGCAGCATCGGGGTGATGCAGAAGCGGTCGAAATTGCTGACGAAACCGGCGGCGCACAAGAGGCGCAGCGAGGCTGCGGGCAGCGGCGGGGCGGTCGGGCCCGCGGTTGCGGTGGCCGGAGGGGGTGCGGGGGTGGTGCGGGCCGAGTCGGTGTTGTCCATGGGGCTCCTTGTGTCGAGCTTGCCGGCTTTCGGAGCGGCAGCTCCAGCTCATCACCGCGGGCGATGGTGGTGGCCCCGTAGCCGATTACCGTTGCTCACACCCTGTGGGGCATGGCTCCAGGCCCCGGGGCGGATCAGCGTCACGAGGGGGGACGGGTATGAACGGCGGCGGATTCAACGGCCCAGCCCGCGAACTGGGCGCGTTTCTGCGCTCTCGCCGCGAGCGGCTGGCACCCGCTGATGTGGGGCTGCCCGGCTCACCACGGCGCCGTACCCCGGGGCTGCGGCGCGGGGAGGTTGCGGAGCTGGCCGGGATCAGCAGTTCCTGGTACGCGTGGCTGGAGCAGGGCCGGATCCGTACGTCGGAGCAGGTGCTGCGGTCGGTGGCGCGGGCGTTGCGCCTCGGCCCGGACGAGACCGCGCATGTGATGTCGTTCGTGGAGTACGCCGCGCCGTCCGGGCAGTCGCCGGGGTGGGTATCGCGGAACCTGCTCTCGTTGGTGGAGTCGCTGGCGCCGAACCCGGCTGTGGTGCTCGACCCGCACTGGGATCTGCTGGCCTGGAACTCGGAGTACACGGCGCTGCTCACCGACCTGGCGCGATTGGCGCCCAAGCAGCGCAATCTGCTGTGGCTGGTTTTCTGCTGGCCGCCGGCCCGTACGCTGCTGGCCAGTTGGGAGCCGGAGGCGCGCAGTCTGCTCGGCCAGTTCCGGGCGAAGATGGCCCGGCATCCGGAGGACAGCCGGTATGCCGAGATCACCGAGGAGCTGCTGGCCGACCCGGACGCGGCGCGCTGGTACGGCCGTCGGGAGACCTCGGCGTTCCACCCCGCAGTACGCCATTTCCGGCACCCGGTGGCCGGTGATCTGCGGCTGCGTTACGTCAAGCTCGCCGCCGTCGACGAGCCGGGCCACCATCTGCTGGCCTATCTTCCCCACGACCGGGCGACGGAGGAGGCCCTGAAGGTGCTCGTCGGATGAGCCGGTACCCATTCATGCGGGCGGGCGCACGGGCAGCAGTGACGGCCCGACCGCGCCGGTGCACTGTTGTCGGGCCGTCACCGGCGCACCGCGGGGGCTGGTGCGTCAGGAGGTGAGTGCCGGGAGGCGAGATGCCAGATCGAGTATGGCTCGATACGGGACCAACAGGATCCTGTGCCGAGGCGTTGATGAGTGAGGTCGTTGGCGCCACGCCCCTTGGGTTCCGCCTTCTCGCGAAGTGCGATGACTCACTGTCAGTGAAGCGAACCGCAGGGCGGGAAGCGCTCGCTGGATTCGAATGTGGTGTGCCTCACTTTGATGTCAGGCTTGGGTTCGTTGTGAGTCTCGAAATTGAACGATCTAGCACCTTTGGTATCGAATTCAGCACCTCGCGTGATGGTGGGGTCTCGTTTCGTTCTCTGTGTGGGGCTTGTGTAGAACCTATGTGTGACATTAGGAATGATCTTCCTTGGTCGTTCACATTGGGGGGTCCCCCGTGCGTGCCGCACGTCGATTCGTCATGCCCATCGCCTTCTTCATGGTGGTGTTGGCGGGCACCGAGCAGGCTGCTCAGGCGGCGGCATCCTGGGTCGGCGCCGCCCGCGTCGGTGCCGGCGATTCCCCTGATCAGTCATGGGGGTCTGCGCGAGGTCGCGGTCATGAAGTGTCGACCGCGGCCACCGAGGCATCGGCGACGGGTGGGCGTGACGGAGCGTTGAAGGCCCCGACCGAACTCCCGCTGGAACAACGGTCGGTTGCCCGAGTGCTCGGCGGTGAGCCCGAGCCGCTGTCCATGGGGCCTGTGGAGGAGGTCGAGGCCCCCGCTGGGGTGGATCCGCAGGGCTTCGATGCCGTCACCAGCGAGGAACTCGCCGGGGAGCGTGCGGAAAGAGCGCGTACGTTCCGCAATGCGGACGGCACGTATACCACCCGGTTCTATGACGAACCAATCAACTTCCGTACAGCCGACGGGAGATGGCAGGAGATCGATACGACTCTCGTCCGGCCGGACGGTGCCGGGGTGATGAGCGGATTGGGTTCGGTCTGGGAAGCGCGGTCGACGGAGGATGCCATCACCTTCGCCGAGTACGCGGACGCCGCGCCGGTTGTCCAAGTCGGCCTGGACGAGGGCCTGTCTGTCGGCTACTCGCTGGCGGATGCGGTCCGCTCGCGGGGAAGGGCCGACGGGAGTGTCATCAGATATCCCGAGGTGAACAGAGCGACGGACCTGGAATTGACGGCAGGCGGTGACTCCGTGAAGGAGGTGCTGGTCCTCAAGGACAGTACTGCTCCGACGCGCTGGCGTTTCCCGCTGGTGCTGGAAGGCTTGACTGCCCGTCTTGATGAGTATGGAGCCGTGGAGTTCGTGGATGCGGACGGTCAGCGGCGGGCGTGGATGCCGTCCGGTTGGATGGCGGACTCCCGGTTGGCCGAGAACGCGAACGAAGGAGCGGTTTCCTCCGGAGTGACGTACACCTTGTCCGAGGAGGCGGGGCAGCAAGTCCTCGGCGTCTCGTTGGACGAGGAGTGGCTGAAGGATCCGGAGCGTGTGTTCCCGGTACGGGTGGATCCGTCGGTGAAGTCCGTCAAGGCGACGTCCGGTACGTATGTCGAGTCCCCGTACAACCAGAATTTCTCCAGCGACACAGTGCTCAAGGTCGGGACGTACGACGGCGGGTCCCACAAGGCGGCGTCCTTTCTCCGGTTCTCCGGTCTGGAGAGCACACTGAAGAACGCCTGGGTGATCAGCGCCAACCTGGCGCTCTACAACACCTGGTCGCAGTCCTGCACCGCTCGGCCGGTGACCATTCACCCGATCACCTCCAACTGGGCCGAGTCCACGACTACCAAGTACCCCGGACCGGCGACGGGTGCCTCGTTGGTGTCGAAGAGCTTCGCGCACGGCTGGCGTCCCGCGAACACGAATACCTGGTCGTGCGGGCCGGCATGGGAGACCATCAAGCTGGGTTCGGCAGGACGCCGGCTGGTCGACGACTGGACGCATGGCCGCAAGAAGAACTACGGGCTGGCGGTGAAGGCGTCGACCACCGACTCCAAGGGCTGGAAGCAGTTCGGCTCCGACGACTACCCCAATGGGAAGCCCAGCCTTGACGTCACCTGGACGAAGTACGGGGCCGCGTACAAGCTCGGTGGCTTCGTGAAGCCGGTGACGGCGACCGGCGAGGGTTCGATGAAGGTCACCGTCACCAATCAGGGGCAGGAGACCTGGTCCAAGGGCGGCAACTACAAGCTGCGCTACAACCTGTACAACGCGTCGGGGACGGAGATCACGGACTCCTCGAAGATCCGCTGGACCGCCATGCCGAGTGCCGTCGCGCCGGGACAGAGCGTGACCTTGGAAGCGAAGATCGCTCCACTGGCGGCTGCCTCGTACACCCTCGTCTGGACGATGGACGATGTGGGCGTCAGTCGTTTCACGAGCGCCGGCGTGGCGGGCCCCGCGGTGAAGTTCGCCGCTGTGAACATTCCGCCACAGCTGACCCGGGAGGCTCCCGCCAGCGGCGCGGTCGTCAACTCGCTCACACCGACCTTGTGGGCGGAGGGCAGGGACCCCGACGGTTTTCCCGGCGGCGCACTTCAGTACTCCTTCGAGGTGTGCGAGGTGAGCGGCAAGGACGTCCGCAAGAACTGCCGTACCGGTACACGCAGTACGGCGAAGCAGTGGGCGGTGCCCAGTTCCTGGCTGGCCTGGGGAAAGACGTATGCCTGGTACGCGTATGTGTACGACGGCAAGGACACCTCGGCGCGTCCCTACCCCGCTCTCTTCACCACGCAGGTGCCTCAGCCCGCTGTCACTTCCCATCTCGGCGGCGACGCGGGCAAGGAGTTCGGATCCCGAGCGGGCAACTACTCGACCACGGCAACGGATGCCGCGTTGCCGACGGTCGGTCCCGAGCTCGCGGTGAACCGCACGTACAACTCGCTCGACTCGCATGGCGACAACGCTTTCGGGAACGGCTGGTCCAGCCGCTGGGACATGCGGCTGCAAGAAGAGCAGACCGACTCGGTACTGATAACCCTGGCCGATGGGTCACGTGTCAGATTCGGCGGCAACCCCGACGGCTCCTACACCGGACCGGTTGGCGGCACGCGAACCCTGACGCGGGAGTTCGACGGTTGGGTGCTGCGTGAGAAGTCCGGGACGACCTACCATTTCGGGTCGGGCGGGCTGCTGCATTCCGTGGCGGACGGCGCCGGTCGACGTCAGGCACTGCGCTACCAGGACGAGGACGGCGGGCCGCTGAAGTCCGTGACCGATGAGCTGTCCGGGCGTTCCCTCGGATTCACCTGGTCCCAGGGACATGTATCGACCGTGACGACCAGCGCGACCGCCTCCGACCTACCGGGACTGACCTGGTCCTACATCTATGAGGGAGATCGCCTCACACGGGTCTGCCCACCCGGTACCACAACGGCATGCACCGTTTACACGTATGAGGACGGTTCCCTCTACCGCAGCATGGTGATGGACGAGAACCCGGTCGCGTACTGGCGGCTCGGCGAGGAGGAAGGCTCGACCGGCGTCAGCGAGTCCCCTTCCGCTACAGGACTCAACGATGCCTTCTACCGCGATCTTCTGCTCGGGCAGGACGGGGCTCTGCAGGGCACGACCGACATGGCCGCCGGATTCGACGGCACGGACTCGGTCGTCGAACTTCCCGAGAGCACGATCAGCACCTCGACGTTCCTCTCTGTCGAACTGTGGTTCAAGACGGCCGGGTCCGGCGTGCTCATGGCCTTCCAGGACGGCAAGCTCGACGACGGAAATCCGCATGACTGGAACCCGGTTCTCGCGGTCGACAGCGCCGGGAAGCTACGCGGCGAGTTTCTCGCGGCGGCGACGGCCGCACCCATAGTTTCCCCTGCCTCGGTCAACGACGACACGTGGCACCACGTCGTGCTGACAGGCGCGGGAACGACCCAGACCATGTACCTCGACGGGGCCAAGGTCGGCTCCCTGACCGGCCCCATCGACCACCGGGAACGTACCTACACCTACCTGGGAGCAGGCTGGTCCAGCCCCGGCTGGGACGGTGCGGCCGCCGGCGTGCGCCGCTTCACCGGCCAGATGGACGACGTGGCCGTGTACCATCACCCGCTCGGTGAGGATACGGTCGCCGAGCACTACACCGCTCGCGCGGCGACGGGAAGAGTCACCCAGGTCGTCAGCCCGTCCGGCCGCGTCCACGCGAACGTGGCCTATGACGGGCGCAACGGCCGCGTGACGGAGACCACGGACGAGAACGGGGGCACGTGGAAGATCTCTGAGCCCTCCTATTCCTCGGCGTCCTCCTCGTACGCCAGGGCGGTGACGGCCTCGAAGCCGCTGGGCTACTGGCGCCTGGGCGAGCGTGCCGGAGCCACCGCCGTCAGTGCGGTCGGTGAAGGCATGGATGGCTCCTACCTCGATGGTGCCCGCCTCGGCAGTGCAGGCGTCTTCGCCGACGGCGACGACACGTCGGTGACGTTCGACGGCGATGCCTCGCAGGGAGCGGTCGAGGTTCCGGTGGAAGCACTGGGGACCTCTACAACCCCTTCGCTGGAGTTGTGGTTCAGAACGGCGAAGCAGGGCGTCCTCGTCACCATGCAGGACACGGAGCTGGGAGAGAAGCCCGGACAGTGGAGACCCATGCTCCTGGTGGACTCCGCAGGTAAGCTCCGCGGACGTTTCACAGGAGGTGGCAGCTCCGCCATTTCCAGCACGGTGGTGACGGACGAGGACTGGCACCATGTGGTGTTCACCGCGTACGAGGGACAGCAGTATCTGTACGTGGACGGTGCTCTGGAGGGGACGGCCGCGGGAAGCAACAACTCGACGCGCTGGGACCACCTCTACATCGGCGGCGGCTATTCCTCGACGAGCTGGGACGGTGAGACCGTCGGATACCGGAATTTCGTGGGCCAGATCGATGAGGTCGCCCTGTACGACCACTCGTTGATGCTGCCTCCGGCCTCCGGTTCGTCGACTCCCGGCGAGAAGGAGATATCCGCTCACCACCGTGCCAGGAACAGCCTGGTCCTGGGCAGCGACGACACCTATCGAGGAAGCGTGGTCAGCGATGCACCGGCCGCCTACTGGCGCCTCGGTGAGACGACGGGAACCACCCTCGCCGATGAGATGGCCGTGTCGAACGGTGACGCGGAGTTCCATTCCGCGAACGAAGGCGGAAAGGCGCCGACGCGACTGGGTGCGACAGGGATATTCGGTCCCGGTGCCGACGACTCCGTCCAACTCGGCGGAAAGGGATACGTCGAGTTCCCCTCCGCGGTGTTCGGCGACTCGGCAGACCTGGCCGTGGAAATGTGGTTCATGACATCGTCCGCCGGTGTGCTTCTCGGCACCCAGAACACAGCCATGGGAACGACACCGACCTCCTGGCGACCGATCCTCAACATCGACCAGGCCGGAAAACTCCGAGGTGAATTCTGGCTCTCGGGCGTCAGCGGCGCCACGCCCATCACCTCCAGCCAGGCGGTGACGGACGGGAAATGGCACCACGTGGTGCTTTCCGCCTCGGGTACGACGCAGTCCCTCTACCTGGACAGCGTCCTGGTCGGCACCTTGAACGGCACCCGGGTCGACCCACGAACCAAGTACGCCTATCTCGGCGCGGGATACGCGAGCCAGGGGTGGATGGGTGTCGCGTCCGGCACGTACTACATCACCGGACAGATCGACGAACCCGCCGTCTACCAGCACGCTCTCACCGCCGATCAGGTGAGCAGCCACTACCAGGCTCAGAGCCGACCCGCCGGTCTCACGCTCGGCGCGACCATCACCGTCACCGATCCGGCGGGCCGGACCACGTCCGCCACGTACGACATGCTCCGCGGCCAGCGGAAGGTTTCCGGTGCCGACGCGGAGGGCGGTGCCACCACGTACGCCTACGACTCCGGCGGCTACCTTCACACCGTCACCGATCCCAATGGGCACTCCACCATCACCGGTCACGATGCGAGGGGCAACACAGTCTCGACGACCACATGCCGGGACAGCCACTCCTGTTGGACCTCGTTCACCGACTACTACCTGGACAGCGGCAAACCGCTCGATCCGCGCAACGACAAACCGGTCGCGGTGAGGGACGCGCGCTCGGCCAACCCGACCGACAACCGGTACAAGACCGCGATGACCTATACCGCTCTCGGTCTGCCGGACACCACCACCCTTGCCGACAGCCGCAGCTCGGCCACCACATACACCACGGGCAGCGAACCCGCGGTCGGCGGCGGCACGACACCGGCCGGCCTGGTCGCCACGACGAAGACACCGGCCACCGCGGCGACGTCGTACGCCTACTACTCCAACGGCGATCTTGCCCGGTCGACGGCTCCCTCCGGTCTCGTCACGACGTACACCTACGACGGTCTGGGCCGGAAACTCACCGAAACCCAGGTGTCGGACACCTTCCCCGACGGGGTGACCACCACCTACGGCTACGACAGCATGTCCCGTCTCACGAGCGAGACGGGCACCGGGGTCAAGAACGAGATCACCGGCACCGTCCACACGGCGAGGACCACCCGGTCGTTCGACGACGACGGCAGACTGCTGGCCGAGTCGACGGAGGACACCACCGGTGGCGACGCCAAGCGCACCACGACGTACCACTACGACGGCCACGGGCTGAACGACAGCGTGACGGATGCCGAAGGTGCGACCACGGTCTTCGCACACGATTTGATGGGGCGCGTGACGGAGGAGACGGACGCCGAGGGGAACCGGGTCGTTCACACCTACACCAAGCGTGGCCAGCACGCCGAGACCGCACTGAAGGACTGGACGGGTGCTCAGTCCGGACAGCTCCAGGACCTCGTCCTCGTCTCGAACGCCTACGACCCGGCCGGACGCCTGGCAAGCACAACCGACGCCATGGGCGCCACCACCGCCTATACGTACTTCGATGACGGCTTGCCCGCCACCACGACGGCACGTCAGGTCACCCAGTCGGACGGCACCAAGCGTGACATCGTCCTGGAATCCCTCACCTACAACGGCGCCGGCCATGCAATAAAGCAGGTGACGGGAGGCGGCAGGACCACAGTGACCAACACCGTGGACGCCTCGGGCCGGACCACCCACGCAGTGCTCGACCCGAACGGCCTCAACCGCGTCACTACCTTCGGCTACGACGGCGACGACCGGGTCACCGAGCAGACGCAGACGATCGACACCACCGGCAAGAAGCTGACCTCCACCGCGACGTACGACACGGCGGGCAACCTCGTCACGTCGACGCTCACGGACGGGACGGACAAGCGGACCACCACCCAGACGTACGACCAGCGCGGGCTCGCTGTCACCGGTGTCAGCCCGCGCGGCAACGCCCCCGGCGCGGACGCCGCCGCTTACACGACGACGATCCGCTACGACGAACTGGGGCGCCCAGTGGAGCAGACGGCGCCGAAGGCTGAGGCGGAGGAGAAGGGCGGACCGGCCCAGACGGTGCGGCCCACCACCCTCACCGGCTACAACACATTCGGGGAGACCACCGATACCAAAGACGCGCGAGGCGCCATCGTGCGCACCGAGACGGACCGAATCGGCCGTACCACGGCTGTCACTCTCCCGGACTACACCCCGCCCGGTGGCTCCGAGGTCACCTCTGTCTCGCGCACCGAATACGACGCTCTGGGAAACGTCGTGGCAACCACCGACCCGCTCGGCAGGACAACCCGCTACGGCTACGACCAACTCGGCCAAGTGATCCAGAAGACCGACCCCGTGGCAGGCGCCCCGGCCTTCATCGGCCCGTCGCCGAATCCGCTTGCCACCCCGGGCACCGGAACGCAGAACGACCTCGACGGCGCCGGCGTCACCCGCTACACCTGGACACCGACCGGACTTCGACTGTCACAGACCGACCCCACGGGGGCACGGAGCCAGGCCACCTATGACGAACTCGGACGGCAGCTGACGGCCACGACGATCGAGCGGTACCCCTCGCCACAGAACCTGACCACCCGGTACACCTGGGACGAAGCGGGCAACCAGATTTCCTCGATCACTCCGGGCAACCGCACCACCTCCGCCACCTACAGCGCGGCGGGAGAAGTCGAGACGGTCACCGACCCCTTGGGTGGGACAACCAGAATGGGTTACGACGGCCTCGGCCGGCGGATCGAAACCACCGATCCCACCGGACGCCGGAGCGCCACCACCTACGACGTACTCGGCAACGCCCTGGACCGGACCGACTTCGGTACCGGTACAACCCCGCTGCGTTCCGTCTCGGCCGAGTTCGATCTCGACGGCAACCGCACCTCCGCCACGTCCGCGGAGAAGTCACGCACCACATACACGTACGACGCTCTGGGCCGGATCACTGGCCAGACCGAAGCAGTCGGCGCCGACAAGTCCATCACCATCGGCTTCGGCTACGACGCGGCGGGCAACCTGACCAGGCTGACCGATGGACGTGGTAAGACCACCACCTACACCTTCACCCCCTGGAACCAGCCCGAATCAACCATCGAACCGGCCACCGACGCCCACTCGGAAGCGGCCGACCGAACGTGGACCACCGCCTACGACGCCGCGGGCCAGAGCATTCTGGAGTTGCTGCCCGGTGGAGTCGAGCGCAAGCGCACCTACGACGGGCTGGGCCGGATGACAGCGGAGACCGGTACCGGCGCCGAAGCCGCCACGGCGAGCCGTTCGCTGGAGTACGACCTCGCCGGACGCCTCACCGCGATCGGCACCGGCGGACAGTCCGGCCGCGACACGTACACGTACAACGACCGGGGACAGCTCCTCACCGCCGTCGGACCGGGAGGGAACTCGGCCTACACATACGACGCCGACGGCAACATGACCTCACGCACCAACGCGGACATCACGACCGAGTTCGGTTACGACGCCGCCGGAAGGCTCGACCGCACCCGGGACGGAATCACCAACAACGACATCCGCTACCAGTACGACGCAGCGGGCCGCCCTGTCACCGAACGCTACGAAACACAGCCGGCCGATTCGACCACCTGGAACGAATCAGCACGCCGGACTTACGGCTACGACGACCTCGGTCGTCTTACCAGCGACCGGATCACCGACCCTGCAGAAACGTCGGAAACGGCAGCCGTGCGATACCAGTACGACAACGACGACCGGCTGACCAAAAAGACGACCAACGGCACATCCGGAGCCGCCGAGCACACGTACGGCTACGACCTGGCGGGCCGGATGACCTCCTGGAACAACGGCTCCACCACCACCGAGTACGGCTGGGACGACGCGTCCAACCGCATCGAAGCCGGCAACACAACGGCCATCTACGACGCCCGTAACCGTCTGATCAACGACGGGACGTCGACCTACGTCTATTCCGCACGCGGCACTCTCACCAACGTGACTTCTCCGGGCAACGGGACCCGCGCTCTCACCTTCGACGCCTTCGAACGCAAGATCACCGACGGAGCCGCCACCTTCGCCTACGACTCGCTCGACCGCGCAACCGGCAACGGAACAATGCCCTTCGCCTATGACGGCGGCTCCAACAACCTGGCCGACGACGGCACGAGCCACTACACCCGCACCCCTGGCGGTGCCCTCCTCGCAGTCGGCACCGGCGCCGACAAGCAATGGGCCATCACCGACCAGCACACCGACCTGACCGCGGCCCTGACGGCCGACGGCACCACTGTCGCCGGCTCCACCTCCTACGACCCCTTCGGTGAGAAGACCTCCACCGGCGGCATCATGCCCTCACTCGGCTACCAGTCCGGCTGGACCGACCCCGAAACCGGCGACGTCAACATGGCCGCACGCTGGTACCAGCCGGGGACGGGCGGTTTCGCTTCCAGGGATACCTGGACACTTGACCCGTCCCCGTCCGCCCAGGGCAACCGCTACGGTTACGCCAACGCCAGCCCGATCAACCTGGTAGACCCCAACGGACATTGCCCGACCTGCGCCATTGTGTACGGCGGTACCGAGGCGCTGTACTTCGTCGCAGCAGTCGCCACGGCCTACGCCTGCAAGGCCTACTGTGCGCAGCTCGCCAAGGGTGTAAACGACTTGGTGTACGGAGCAGTGAGCAGATACAGCTGGCAGGCGCCCTCTTTCAGCAGTGGCCTGTCGTGGTCCTATGGATCCAGCTACTCGTACGGCTACTCCTACCCGTCGTCCAGTTACTCGTATCCGTCGTACGGCTATTCCTCCCCGTCATACAGCTACGGCGGCGGTGGAGGTGGCTACTCCGGACGCTACTCCGGCGGAGGCTACGGCGGTTCCTATGGCCGTTCCTATGGGTATGCATACACTTCCACCAGGGCTGTCGTCCGCCCGCCTCGCCCGGTTATCGACCAGAACCCCAACAACGGCAAGAACCCCAAACCTGCCCCCGACCGTCCGACACCCAAGCCGGACTGGGACCCCAAGCAGGGCGGTTGGAAGCCCGGCGATGGCTGGAAGCTTGCGGTCACTGCCCTCCAGATGCTCGAGCTCACCAAGACCGAGCAGTACATACCCGACATGGTCCCGGCCGAACACCCCGCGCCCGGCACCCAGCCCGACAACGGTGGCGGCACTGGAACGGATGGCAACGACCGTGAAGACTGCCGTGAGAAAGGCAAGGGCTGGAGTCGGTACGGTAAGCGGGACGCCGCCAACGGAGAACGCGCCACTGGGGCATACGCCTGTCTCGACGCAGCCTTCCTGAAGGAAAACGAAGGCAGTGACGTCAGCGCCGAGATCAGACCGCCCGGCTACCAGTGGGCGGGCCGCTACGCCAGTCACCTGGGCCTGAATCCGAGGAGCAGTATCAACAACTGCCATCTGCTCGGCTCCGACTTGAGTGGTGACGGCCAAAATCTGGAAAATCTGGCAACCTGCTCCCGGGCAGCCAACACCTGGGTGAGCAAGGACAACGGCCGACTTGAGCACAACATGTACTTCTTCGAAGCGCAGGTACGCACGGCGGTGGATGGGGGCCAGGTAGTCAAATACACCGTGGAACCACGCTACAACGGGCCACGCACTGTCCCTGTCTCGTTCGAAATGCGGGCGAACGGCGTGAACCCGGACGGAAGTCAAGGCATCAGCTTCGACGAGGTGGTTCCCAATTCGCTGTACAGTCGTACGTACAACCAGTGGCGGAACTTGGGCACAGTGACCTACAAGGGAGTGCCGCAACCCGTAGGGAGAATGCGGTGACTGGGCAAGCAAGAGGACCGGAGGCGGTCGCCGCCCTGGGGGACCTCCTTCCCTCGGATGCCGGAGTGGATGAGCAAGTCGACTGGCAGGTGCTTGCCGCCACTTGGGGCACTCATTTCCCCTCCGACTACGTTGAGTTCATGAGGATCTACGGGGCCGGAGGCATCAGCGACTCCTTCGAGGTGCTGCGTCCCCTGAGTTCCGAGGGCGATGACGTCGGAGACATGGCTACCGAGACCGCCAACGCGCGTGACCAGTGGACGGTGGGCGCAGTGCCTGATGGAGGCACGGGCCCCGTACGAGAGAGCGACACCGTCATTGCCTGGGCGGTGACGCCCGCGGCCGACGTGGTGTGCTGGTTGACGTCTCACTCCGATCCGGATCAGTGGCCGGTGGCCGTGCTGCGGCCGAGCCCGGTTTCACCGTGGACCGTCTACCCAGTAGGTATGGCCGAGTTCCTGAGTCGGCTGATCCTGGGTGAGTTTGACACCTGTCCAGTCGCGGAGACCACCCTGTGGAACGCGGGGACCGGACGGTTCCTGCACTGGCGCGAGGAGAAGCGCCTGGTGGACGAGGGTATCGACCCTTGGACGGGCGAGGCCGATCCGTACGCGGACATCGGGTTCGACGACTGAAAGATCTGGGTGGGTCTCCGTTCCGGGTACGGGAACGGAGACCCACCGCGCATGGTCTGCGACCGTGCCGTGGTGCATGTCGGCTCACCGTTCCGGTGGACGGCTGGCCGGTGGTGGCGTGTCGGTGTCAGGAGCCAACTGCCAGTTGCGGACCGTCACGGGACGCTTGAGACCCACTGGTATGAACCCGGCCTGCAAGGCTCCCAGAGTTTTCGTGAAATGCGTGAGCTGCATGGGGTCGCCGATGACCAGGGCGCGCCGCGCGCGGAACAGCAGCGGCAGGACGTGCGGGATGGCGCACTGGCCGGCCTCGTCGATGACGACGAGATCGAACAGGGCCGGGCCAAGAGGGAAGCGTCCGTGCGGCGACTTTGGCACGAGGGTGTCTGCTTGAAACAGTCAGGGGGCGGGGGAGGGGTGGCATCCGGCCACCCATGCCGTGCGATCCAGCAGGTGCTCCTTGCCGTACAGGCAGAGCAGGAGGCCAAGGGCGATGCTGCGCTGTTTCGTCGGAAGGGACGTCAGTTCCCCGTCTCGTCGCGCTGGACGTGTTGGGGCGGACCGTGCTCCTCGGCGTCCAACGGGTCGGGTACTTCCGCAGGGTGCTGCGGGACATCGGCGAGCGTGCGCAGCCGGACTCAGGCGTCAGGGCCGGCCACGGCGGAGGGGGCCCTCGTGCGGGTGAGGAGGGCTTCGCCCGTCGGTCGTCCTGCTCGCGTACGGAGGTGTCGAGGACTTCTTCGGGACATCCGGAGTAAACCAAATCCACCATCTAATCGAACACAAGTCTACGCGCCACCCCATGTGGGGGTGTTGGCCTAAACATAGGGGTACCCCCTACGTCAACTACCGTGATAAACATATGACTTGTTCTGGGGTTGGATCAGGTTTATTCCGGCCGCAGGGCGTGTGAGTACACGGAACTTTGAGGGAAAGTATCTTCGGCACATGGGTGAAAAGCGAGAAAACAGCGCATGGATACGCCGATTCCACCCAGCTCCGGAGAGTGGTGTCCGACTACTGTGCCTGCCGCACGCCGGAGGCTCCGCGCCCTTCTACTTCCCGATGTCCAAGGCGCTCTCCCCGGCTGTTGACGTCCTCTGCCTCCAGTACCCCGGACGCCAGGACCGGCGACTGGACCCGGCTATCGACAACATCCCCGACTACGCGGACGCCGTCGTCGCCGAGTTGAAGCCCTGGCTCGATGTGCCGACGGCCTTCTTCGGCCACAGCATGGGCGCCGTTCTCGCCTATGAGGTGGCGCTGCGTCTGGAGCGGGACGGGCTTCCCGCCCCGATCGCCCTGTTCGCATCGGGGCGCCGGGCGCCGTCCCGCTACCGCGAGGAGAACGTGCACCGCCGTGACGACGACGGCATCGTGAAGGAGATGCAGCTCCTGAGCGGCACCGACTCCCGCATCCTCGGTGACGAGGAGATCCTGCGGATGGTCCTGCCGGCAATCCGCAGCGACTACACGGCCATCGAGACCTACCGCTCCGAGGCCGGAGCCGCGGTGAGCGCCCCGATCACGGTCTTCACCGGTGACAGCGACCCCAGGACCAGCCTCGAAGAGGCCGAGGCATGGCGCGTCCACACCACCGCCGAATTCGACATCCGTGTCTTCTCCGGCGGTCACTTCTTCCTGGCCAACCACGCGGCCGAGATCATCGACATCATTTCCAAGAAGATTTCCGGGGCCGGCCGACAGCAGTCCTGACCGGACCGCGCATTCGCAATCGACGCACCATTCCTGCGGTCCGGCCACGAATTCCGGACCGCAGGTCAGGGTTCTGGGGGACGAACTCACCTTGGCTGCAAAACTTTTCGAACGTGATAGCCATCTCGCGACGCTGACCGACATGCTGAGCAGCGCGAAACAGGGCAGGGGGCAGCTGGCACTGGTCAGCGGCGCCGTCGCCAGCGGAAAGACCGACCTGCTCGGCAGGTTCGCCGAACGGGCCCTGACCGGCGACGTGCTGCTGCTGGAGACCGCCGGATCCCGCTCGGAACGTGAACTGCCCTTCGGGCTGCTGAAGAAGGTGTTCGACAACGCTGCCATGTCGCCCCGGGCCCGAGCCGAGGCGATCGCACTGCTGGACGCCGTGGACACCGAAGAGGAGAGCGACGCTCCCACCCGGCTGCGCATGATGTCCCGCGTCTCCTCGGTCCTCCTCCAACTGGCCGAGGGCCGCCCCCTCGTCATCACGGTCGACGACGTGCACTGGGGCGACAAGCACTCCCTCCAGTTCCTGCTCCACCTGGCCCGCCGGGTACGGCAGGCCAAGGTGCTGGTGGTGCTCACCGAGTCCACCCGGCTGCGCCAGGAACAGCTCATGTTCCACGCCGAGTTGCTCCGCCAGCCCAACTGCGGCCGACTGCGGCTCCACATGCTGACCGAGCCGGGCGTCGCGCGCGTACTCGCCGCGTGGGTGTCCGGTCCCGTCGCCACCAGGCTCGCCCCCGAGTGCCACCGGCTCACCGGCGGCAACCCGCTGCTGCTGCGCGCCCTCATGGAGGATTGGCGGGCCGACGGCGAGTACGGCGAATCCCTGCAACGGCCCGTCCCCGGTGAGGCGTACGCCCAGGCCGTGCTCGGCTGCCTGCACCGCGGCATCCCCGACGCGCTGACCATCGCCCAAGGCATCGCGGTCCTCGGCGACGCGCACAGTCCGGCGCTGCTGGGCGAACTTCTCGGCCTGAATGCCGGTGTCGTCGAGCAGGGCGTACAGGACCTGCGCCAGAGTGCGCTGCTGGAGGGCGGGACCTTCCGTAGCCCCGCCGCGCGCGCCGCAGTGCTCGCCGCCGCGCCCCCCGTCACCCTCGCCGCGCTGCACCGGCGCGCCGCCCAGCTGCTCCACAGCGACGGTGCCGCCGTGCTCGAAGTCGCCCGGCATCTGGTCGCCGCCCGACGGGATGCCGAGCGCTGGGCCGTGCCCGTGCTGCGCGAGGCGGCCGAGTACGCCCTCGTGGAGGAGGAGCTGCAATTCGCGCTGCGTTGCCTGGAACTCGCCCACTCCGCCAGCCAGGACGGGCCCGCGCGGGCGGCCCTGAAGACTCGTCTGGTCAGTGTCGCCTGGCGACTGGGACCCGTATCGGCGGAGACGCATCTCCCGCAACTCGTTGCCGAGTTGGAAGCCGGTCGCGTCGCCTCGCGCGATCTCGCGCTGTCCGTCTCGTATCTCCTGTGGTCCGGACGGCTGGAGCAGGCGGCGGACGCCGTCACCCGGCTGTCCGCAGCCGAGCGCCCGGCCCCTGGTGGGCCGGGCGGTGCCGTCGGTGACGATGCATGGGGTGCGGCCCTGGCCGCCACCGCGCAGTGGCTGACCGCGGTCAGCCCTCCGCTGCGTTCCCGCGTTCCCACCGTCGGCGCCACCGACCGGTCGGCCGCCACCGGCCCGCGCGACCTGGCGGGCGAGGCGTACGCGCAGTCGGCGGCGGCCCTGACCGCCGCCCTCGGCGAGGGCCAGGCACATCGCGCGGTGATCGAGGCCGAACGCGTCCTTCAGCGCTACCACCTGTCCGACAACGCCCTGCAGCCGCTGGCATTCGCCCTCATGGCCCTCGTCTACGCCGACCGGATCGACCTCGCCCAGACCTGGTGCGAACGGCTGTTGGGCGAGTGTGCGAGCCGGCAGGTACCCACCTGGCAGGCGGTGCTGTCCGCGGTGCGGGCCGAGATCGCGCTGCGACAGGGCGATCTGACGGTCGCCGCGCACCAGGCGCGGAACGCGCTCTCCCGCATATCCCCGGCGGGCTGGGGCGTTGCCATAAGCCTGCCACTGGCCACCCTGATCGAGGCCGAGACCGGCATGGGCCGCTACGACGAGGCCATGCTGCTGCTGGAACACCCGGTTCCCGAGGGGCTGTTCCAGACCCTGCTGGGGCTGCACTACCTGCGCGCCCGTGGGCGCTACCATCTGGCAACCGGCCGATTCCACGCCGCCCTCGGGGACTTCGACGCCTGCGGCGACCTGATGACCGCCTGGCGGGTGGACATCCCGCAGCTGGTGCCGTGGCGGATGGACGCCGCCGAGACATGGCTGGCCCTGGACGAGCCCGAGCGGGCCCACGCACTCGCCGAGGAACAGCTGCGGCGCAGTCCGGGGAACCGGGAGTTGCGCGGTGCGCTGCTGCTGATCCAGGCCCGGGGCGACGACCTCCGGCGCCGTCTTCCCCGCCTCAAGGAGGCCGTCGAGATTCTGGAGAACGGCGACGACCGACTCCGGCTCGCTCATGCCCTCGGTGAACTCGGTCGCGGATACCGGTCGTTGGGGGATTTCAACCGGGCTCGGGTGCTGGTGCGCAAGGCATGGCATGTCGCCAAGGCGTGCGGTGCGGAGCCGTTGTGCCGCCAGCTCATCCCCAGCCATGGCGAGGGGACCGAGACCGCTGCTCCGGCTGCGCAGGCGGGCGGCGACGCCGCCCAGCCCGAGGTCGACGCGCTCACGGAGGCGGAGGCGCGGGTCGCCCTTCTGGCCGCGCACGGCAATACGAACCGGGAGATCGCGTCCAAGCTGTACGTCACCGTCAGCACGGTGGAACAGCACCTCACCCGTATATACCGGAAGTTGAAGGTGAAGCGGCGGCGCGACCTGCCCGCGAAGCTCGCGGACAGCAGCCTCACCGGGATTGCCTGACGGTCCCCGAGGAGGGGACCTGCGGGGCCTCCCGCATCCTCCTCACCCCCCGTACCCCCGTTCGGTGTTCTGTCGGGTCCGGGGCCCGGAGCAGGCCGCAACTGCCTGCTTCGAGCCCCCGGTTCGGACATCGCGTTCAGCCCCGGTTCGGGTGCCGTGCCGAGCCCGGACCGGGTGCCGTACGGGGGTACGGGCCGAGGGACGTGCCTCAGGCGAGCAGGCCGCGCTCCATCGCCGTCATGACCGCCGCCGTGCGGTCGGACACACCCAACTTCTTGAACGTGCGCAGCAGATGGGTCTTGACGGTGGCCTCGCCGATGAAGAGACGGGCACCGATCTCGGCGTTGGTCAGACCCTGGCTGACGAGGCCGAGGACTTCGCGTTCCCGCCCCGACAGCGGGGAGGGCTCGACGGCGCGGGGCCGGAAGAGCTTGCCCGCCAGCGACGGCGTGAGAACGGTCTCGCCGCGGGCCGCGTTGCGGACGGCGTCGACGAGCTCCTGACGGGAGCTGCCCTTGAGCAGGTAGCCGGAGGCGCCCGCCTCGACCGCGCGCAGGATGTCGGCATCGTCCTCGTAGGTGGTCACGATGACGACTCGGGTGCCGGGGCAGCGCTGCAGGATCTGGCCGGTGGCGGCCACACCGTCCATGTCGCCCATGCGCAGGTCGAGCAGGGCGATGTCGGGGCGAAGGGACACGGCCCGGACGACGGCCTCCTCACCGGACCCGGCCTGCCCGACGACGCTGATGCCCTCGGCGGACTCCAACATCGCGCTCAGACCCTCGCGCACCACCGGGTGGTCGTCGGCCAGCAACACCTTGATCGTCGTCGTCTCAGCCACTGAATGCCTCCTGGCCGACCGCGCCGAGCGGGGCGGTCACTTCGATCGTGGTGCCCCGGCCGGGGCTGCTGCTGACGGTGGCCGAACCGTTGATCTCCGCGGCCCTTGCCTGCATGCCGCGCAGGCCGTATCCGTCCTGTTTCCCGTCGGGGGTGAAGCCCTGGCCGTCGTCGCGGACGACGAGACGGACGGTGTCCTCCTCGAAGGCGACGACCACCTCGACCGTCCGGGCCCGGCCGGCATGCTTGCGCACATTGGCGACGGCCTCCTGAACCGAGCGGAGCAGGACGACGTTGACGGTCATCGGCAACGGCTTCTCGGAACCCTCGACGGTGCAGCGCACATCCAGGCCGGTCTCGGCCATCAGGCCGTCCGCCTGCCTGCGCACCGCCTGCACCAGGGAACTGCCGCGCAGCGAGGGCGGGGTGAGGGCAGTGACGAAGTCCCGCGCCTCCGCGAGCGACTCCTTGGCCACCCGGCCGGCCAGCGCCAGATGGGCGCGGGCCCGTTGGGGGTCGTGCTCCAGCTCCGAATCGACGGTCTGGACCAGGCCGATGATGCTGGTCAGGCCCTGCGCGATGGTGTCGTGGATCTCCCTCGCCAACCGTTCGCGCTCCGCGGAGATCCCGGCCTCGTGGGAGAGCCTGGCCACCCGCTCCCGGCTGCGCTGGAGCTCCTCGATGAGGCCGCCGCGCGCCTTGCTCTGGCGCACCACCCGCTTGATCCACATCCCGAGGAGGGTGGACAGCCCCACGCTCAGCAACGAGAAGGGCAGCACCTGGAGCACCCCGAGGCCCAGGTCCTCACCGCGTACCCACACCACCAGCACCGGCCAGAGGTTGGCGACGACGACCACCACGACCGCCTGCCGCATCGGCAGGCTCATGATGAGCATCGGAACAACCGCGAACATCGCGAAGGCACCGGACAGGGTGAACGACGTCACCGCGCCGAACAGCACCAGCAGGACACCCGCGAAGACCAGGTTCCGCGGCCCGGCGGCGTCGTCCCGGATCATCAGCGGCCGGCCGAAGCCCGCGTACCAGGGCACGATCAGAGTCAGGGCGCCGATGGCGACGGCATGGGTGCCGTCGCCGATCAGCAGGGTGGCCGTGACGAAGTAGGAGAGCGCGAAGAAACCGTCCCACAGACCGAACCAGCGGGTTCCGGACTCGGGGCCGTAGTACGCGCCGTCCTGCGACGCCTGGTGCTGCCGAGCCCGTGGAACACCACGTCGAGAATGAGTGCGCACGCCCATAGTCCTACCACGTGTGTCCACCGTGTCCACCGTTCGGTGGACAGTCGGAACCCACCGTTCAGTAGTCCCCGCGACCGGTGCCGCGGACCTAGCCTGGATACCAGGACGCCGCCCGAGCGGTGACCCGCAGTCAAGAGCCGATCCGCCCGCAGGAGACAATGCACATGGACCAGTTGAGCCAGTTCGTCACCGCTCTCATCGCCAGCGGAACGATTCTGATCATTATTCTGGCCACGGACATCGGCCACCGACAGATCACCACGATGCGTATGGTGCGTTCGGTCATCGCCGTCGCTGTCGTCATCGCCATCTTCGTGCACTCGTTCCCCACCCTCGGGAACGACGTCTCGTTCCAGTTCGTGGGTGTCGGAGTCGGTGTGATCGCCGGCCTCATCGCCGGGGCGCTGCTGCCCGCCTACCGCCACGAGTCCGGTCAGATCTACACGATCGGGGGCATCGGCTACGCGCTGGTCTGGGTTGTACTCTCCAGTGGGCGCGTGATCTTCGCCTACGGTGCCGAGCACTGGTTCACGGAGGACCTCATCCGGTTCTCCATCGACTACAAGATCAGCGGTCCGGACACCTACGCCAACGCGTTCGTCTTCATGTCCCTGGCCATGGTCCTGACCCGGACCGCCGTCCTGCTGACCAAGATGCGCAAGGTGCGTGCCGCCGAGGCGGCGCAGAACGAGATCGCCCAGCCGCGGAGCAACAGCGGCGCCGCACTCTGAATAGGGTGGCGGGGTGTTTTGGGGGGAACGAGACCCACCGGAAGCCCAACCCCCCCCAAAAGCAACAAAAAAAAAAAAACA
>NZ_JBHJWQ010000013.1:198182-204422 GCF_042266885.1 Streptomyces sp. NPDC056061
GGGGGGGGCGGCGGGGGGGGTTCATATTCCCCCCCCCCCGGGGTGTCCAACGGGGGGGGCCCCAATTTTTTGGGGGGGGGGGGTTGTGGGGTGCCCCGTACCCCCGGGCCCCCCCAACACCCCGCGATCAGAACAACATGACAGCTCATCAGCTCGGCAATCTGCCTTGACGTAAGAACTTGGGTGAAGCAGCAGTGGACAGCATGGAAGATGTGAGGCTCCGGCCCCCGCGGCACCGGGTCGGGAGCCGCGCGATCGGCTGGTGGACAGTGCAGTCGGCGCTGCTCGCCGTGCCTCTTCCGCTCACGTTCGGAATCCTGTGGGCCTCCATTCCGCCCACCCGGGAATTCTTCATGTGGGCGACACTGATCTCGCTGCTGCCCGGCCTGATCTACACGGCCGTGATGCCGACCTGGCGCTACCGGGTGCACCGCTGGGAGGTCACCGACGAGGCGGTCTACGCGGCCTCCGGCTGGCTGTGGCAGCAGTGGCGCGTGGTGCCGCTGTCCCGGGTGCAGACGGTGGACACCCTGCGCGGACCGGTCCAGCAGATGTTCGGTCTCTCCGGGGTCACCGTGACCACCGCCTCCGCCTCCGGCGCGGTGAAGATCAAGGGCATCGAGCACAAGGTCGCCGAGGAACTCGTGGAGCACCTGACTCGATTCACCCAGGCCACCGCGGAGGACGCGACATGAGCGCCGCGAACACCGCGCGGCGGGCGGCACATGCCGCACCGCAGTGGGGACGGCTCAACTCCCGGCTGATCCTGGTCAACCTGGCCGTCCTGGCCGCCCCCGTGGTGATGCTCCTGGTGACCGTCCTGGCCACCCGGAAGGCCAACCTCCAGGTACTCATCACCCTCGGCTCGCTCTTCCTCACGTTCCTGGTCATCAGCGGCATCAGCCTGATGCGGCTGTTCACCACCCGCTACCGGGTCACCGACGACCTGGTGGAGCTCCAGTCGGGCCTCCTGTTCCGCAGCCGCCGCTCGATCCCGATCGACCGCATACGCAGTGTCGACCTGACCGCCAACCCGCTGCACCGGGTCTTCGGCCTCACCAAGCTCACCATCGGCACCGGCGAGCAGAGCGTCTCCGCCGGCCAGCGACTGGCGCTGGACGGCATCGGCAAGGCGGACGCCGCCGAGCTGCGCCGGCAGCTGATCGAGCGGCGGGACGCCAGGCGCGGCCTGGCCACCGTCGCCGTGGACGACGGCCCGATCAGCGAACTCGACTGGTCGTGGCTGAAGTACGGCCCACTGAGCGTCTGGGGCGTCGGCGGTGTCTTCATCGCCGTGGCCAGTGTCTACCGCACGCTGCGAGAGCTGAAGGTGGACCCGCTGGAGCTCGGCATCGTCAAGGACCTCCAGGACCGCTTCGGCTCGGTCCCGCTGTGGTACGGGATCCTGGTCGTCCTGGCCGTCGTGGTCGTCCTCGGCATCATCGGCTCCACCGCCACCTTCATCGAGAGCTGGTCCGGCTACCAACTGGCCCGCGAGGAAGGCGGAATGTTCCGCGTGCGCCGCGGACTGTTCGTCACCCGTTCGGTCAGCATCGAGAAGCGGCGACTGCGCGGCGTGGAACTGGTCGAGCCGATCCCGCTGCGCTGGGCGCGGGCGGCGAAGCTCAACGCCGTCGCCAGCGGCCTGGGCAACCGCGAGGACAACCGCAGGCGGAGCGTCCTGACCCCGCCCGTGCCCCGTGACGAGGCCCGCCGGGTAGCCGCCGTGGTGCTGGACGAGGACCCCTCACTGATCGTCCGGACCGGGCTGACCCGCCACCCCCGGGCCGCCCTGCGACGCCGCATCAACCAGGCGCTGATCTGGTCGGTGCTGATCGGCGCCGTGCCCTTCGGCCTCGGCCTGTGGCTCGGCCGCGGACTGGTGACCGTCGGCTGGATCACCGCCGCGGTCCTGGTACCGGTCCTGTCGGCCTTCGCGTTCAACGCCTACCGGACCCTCGGCCACGGCATCCGGGGCGGCTACCTGGTCGCCAGTGCGGGGACCTTCGCCCACCGCACCGTCGCCCTCCAGCGGGACGGAATCATCGGCTGGCGGATCACCCGGACGCCGTTCCAGCGCCGCGCCGGACTGTTCACCCTCGGTGCCGCCACAGCGGCCGGCGAAGGCGTCTACAAGGTCCGCGACATCTCCACGACCCAGGGCATCGCCCTCGCGGAGCAGGCGGTACCGCAGCTCCTCCTGCCGTTCCTGGAACGGACACCCCGGTCCGCCCGCCGCGGCTGACCGACCACAGACCAACTGGCGATCCCCCGAGAGGTGGAGGGGCGGCCGAAAGGCTGCCCCTCCACCTCTGAATTGCTTGCCTGTGCCGGAATTCTCGTGCACTCTGGTGAATTACGCGCCGCCCTCCGAAGCCGCCCCGCAAATAAGGGACTCCAGGAAAAAGTAGGGGTCCATAGGGGGTTTGAAGGGGTTTCTGGGGGGCCTGCCCTGTGCGAGGCTGGTACACGGTCTTGGTTTATTTCTGCAGGTTATGGGGCGCGCGATGATGAGTGAGTCCGAGGATTTCACGCCCGAGAACACCGAAAAGCGGGACGACGTCCCCGACACGGTGTCGTGGCAGCGGCTACTCGCGGACCTGCCGGAGGCCGAGCGCGACGAAACCGCCCTGCAACTGGTCGGCGATCTGATCACCGCCGCACTGCGGGACAACGCCCCCGATCTCCTCGACCCCCAGCGTCCCTTCCAGGACCTGGGCTTCGACTCGATCGCCGCAGTCGAACTGCACAGGCGGCTGACCGCCGCCACCGGGCTGCGACTTCCCGTCACGCTCGCCTTCGACCACCCCACCCCCGCCCAGCTGGCCCGCCACGTCCTGGTCGAGCTGGGCCTCGGTGACGGCCCCGCCGCAGCAGCGGTCACCACCGAGGCGTCCTTCGCCGACGGCGAGCCCATCGCCATCGTCGGAATGGGCTGCCGATTTCCCGGCGACGTGCAATCGCCGGAAGAACTCTGGGAAATCGTTGCCGAAGGCCGGGACGTCATATCCGAATTCCCCACCGGTCGCGGCTGGGATCTCACCACTCTTTACGACCCCGACCCGGAAAGGACCGGCAGCAGCTACACCCGTGAGGGCGGGTTCCTGCACGACGCCGATCGATTCGATCCGGCGTTCTTCGGTATTTCGCCGCGCGAGGCGCTCGCCATGGATCCGCAGCAGCGGCTGCTGCTGGAGACGTCCTGGGAGGCGTTCGAACGGGCCGGCATCGACCCCACCGTTCTCCGCGGCGGGCACACCGGCGTGTTCGTCGGCGCCGAACAGCAGGACTACGGACCGCGCCTGCACGAGGCGGAGGAGGGCTTCGAGGGCTACCTGGTGACCGGCAACGCCGCCAGCGTCGCCTCCGGCCGGATCGCCTACACCTTCGGCTTCGAGGGCCCCACCGTCACCGTCGACACCGCCTGCTCCTCCTCCCTGGTCGCCCTGCACCTCGCGGTACAGGCACTGCGCGCCGATGAATGCTCGTTGGCACTGGCCGGCGGTGTCGCCGTCATGGCCAACCCCGGTTCGTTCGTCGCCTTCAGCCGCCAGCGCGGCCTGGCACCGGACGGCCGCTGCAAGCCGTTCGCTGCCGCCGCCGACGGCACGGCCTGGGGCGAGGGCGTCGGCATGCTGCTCGTGGAGCGGCTCTCCGACGCGCGGAAGAACGGCCACCAGGTACTCGCGGTCGTTCGCGGGACCGCCATCAACCAGGACGGCGCCAGCAACGGCCTCACCGCACCCAGCGGCCCCGCCCAGCAGCGCGTCATCCGCCAGGCCCTCGCCAACGCCGGACTGACCACGTCGGACGTGGACGCGGTCGAGGCGCACGGCACCGGCACCACCCTGGGTGACCCGATCGAGGCGCAGGCGCTGCTGGCCACCTACGGCCAGGACCGTCCCGAGGGCCACCCGCTGTGGCTGGGCTCTCTGAAGTCCAACCTCGGACACACCCAGTCCGCGGCGGGTGTCGGCGGCATCATCAAGATGGTCATGGCGATGCGGCACCGGACATTGCCCAAGACCCTGCACGTGGACGCGCCCACGCCGCATGTCGACTGGTCGGCAGGTGATATCGAGCTGCTGACCGAGGCCCGGGACTGGCCGTGCACCGAGGAGCGGGTGCTCCGCGCCGGTATCTCCTCGTTCGGCATGTCCGGCACCAACGCCCACGCCATCATCGAGCAGGCGCCCTCCGCCGACGACTCCCACGAGAGCTCCGACCTGAACCCCGACGGGGACGAGCAGCAGCCGCGGACGGCCGGTGCGGCCGCTGCAACCGGTGCACGACCCGCCGGGCACGCACCCGCCGTCCTGCCCTGGGTGCTGTCCGCCAAGACCGAGGCCGCACTGCGCGAGCAGGCCGAGCGGCTCCGGGAACGGCTGGAGGCCGACCCGGACCTCGCCCTCACCGATGTCGGCCACTCGCTGGCCACCACCCGCGCCACCTTCGAGCGGCGTGCCGTACTCGTCGCCGACGACCGGTCGGGCTTCCGGGACGCGCTGCGCGCCCTGGCCGACGGCGAACACTCCCCAGCCGTGGTCAAGGACGCGCCCGCCACCGGCAAGGCGGCGTTCCTGTTCACCGGGCAGGGCAGCCAGCGCCTGGGCATGGGGCGCGAACTGTACGAGACGTACCCGGTCTTCGCCGAGGCACTGGACGACGCCGCCTGGTACCTCGACGAACAGCTGGAACTGCCGCTGCTGGACGTCCTCTTCGCCGAACCGGACTCCGACCGGGCCACCCTGCTCGACCGCACCGACTACACCCAGCCCGCGCTGTTCGCGATCGAGGTCGCCCTCTACCGCCTCGTGGAGTCCTGGGGGCTGCGCCCCGATCTGCTCGCCGGTCACTCCATCGGCGAACTGGCCGCCGCCCACGTGGCGGGTGTCCTCTCGCTGGAGGACGCCTGCGTGCTGGTGGCCGCCCGAGGCCGGCTGATGCAGGAACTGCCCGCCGGTGGGGCCATGGTGGCCGTGCAGGCATCCGAGGAGGAGGTGCTGCCGCTGCTGAACGACCGCGTCGGCATCGCCGCCGTCAACGGGCCCGCCTCCGTCGTCGTCTCGGGCGACGAGGACGCCGTCACCGAGATCGCCGACGCTTTCCGCGACCGGGGCCGCAAGACCAAGCGGCTCACCGTGAGCCACGCCTTCCACTCCCCGCTCATGGACGGCATGCTCACCGAATTCCGGCGTGTCGCACAGGTGTTGGAGTACGCCCCGCCGCGCATCCCCGTCGTCTCCCTCGTCACCGGTCGCGCGGCCACCGCCGATGAGCTGTGCTCGCCCGAATACTGGGTGCGGCACGTGCGGGACGCGGTGCGCTTCCTGGACGGGATGCACACCCTCGCCGAGAAGGGCACCTCCACCTTCGTCGAACTCGGCCCCGACGCCGTACTCACCGCCATGGCCCAGGACTGCCTCCCCGACGCTCGGGACGCGGTGTATGTCTCCGCGCTGCGAGGCGGCCGGCCGGAGGCCGAGACCGTGACGCTGGCCGTCGCGCGTGCCTACGTCCGCGGCAAGAAGGCCGACTGGAACGCCGTGTACGCCGACACCGGTGTCGGCCGCGTCGACCTGCCCACCTATGCCTTCCAGCGCCAGTCCTACTGGATGGCCACCCCGTCCGGTTCCGGGCAGGGCTCCGCCGTCGTCGCCGCCGACCCGGCCGACGAGCGGTTCTGGGAGGTGGTGGAGCGTGGTGATGTGGCCGGGTTGGCTGCTGAGTTGGATGTTGATCCTGGGTTGTCGTTGGGTGATGTGTTGCCGGCGTTGTCGTTGTGGCGGCGGCAGCGTGCTGAGCGTGTGGTGGTTGATGGGTGGCGTTATCGTGCGGTGTGGAAGCCGTTGAGTGATCGTTCCGTGGGTTTCGGGGCGTTGGGTGGTGTGTGGTTGGTTGTGGTTCCGGTGGGTGTGGGTTCGTCGGGTGCTGGTGTGGGTGGTTGGGTTGGGGATGTGGTGGGGGCTTTGTCGGGGTGTGGTGCGCGGGTGGAGTTGGTTGAGGTGGGGGTTGGGGTTGGTCGTGTGGGTGTGGTGGAGCGGTTGGGTGGTTTGGGTGTGGATGTGGGTGTGGTGTCGGGTGTGGTGTCGTTGTTGGGTGTTGAGGGTGTTGAGGGTGTTGAGGGTGGTTTGGGTGCGGGTGTGGGTGTGGAGGGTGTTTCTGGGTTGGTGGGGTTGTTGCAGGGGTTGGGGGATGCGGGTGTGGTGGCGCCGTTGTGGGTGTTGACGCGTGGTGGGG